>CAKTTT010000219.1 GCA_934615635.1 uncultured Eubacteriales bacterium
GATTTTTTCCATACATATCCGGCAGGGGCAAAAGCTGCGGTTTTTCGTACATCGCCACCAGCGCCACCACGGCGTTGGGGCGCGCGATCTGCCAGGCCATGGAGAAGGTATCCTGGCCGCCCGCCGCCTCAATAACCGCGTCCGCGCCCCGCCCATGTGTCAGACGGCGGATTTCCGCCGTCACATCGGCGGCAAGCGGGTTCAGAGTCATGTCCGCCAGACCGTTGTCCCGGGCGACGCCCAGGCGAAAATCATCCAGATCGATCAGGACAACGGCGCCGGCCCCCAGCAGCCGGGCGCATTGGGCGGCGCAGAGTCCTACCGGGCCGGCGCCGATGATGGCGGCGATATCTCCGGGGTGGAGGTCGGACAATTCCGCGCCGAAATAACCGCTGGAGAGAATATCCCCCACAAACAGGGCTTCCTCGTCGGAAACACCGGAGGGAATGGGCGTGAGGCCGGTATCGGCAAAGGGGACCCGGACATAGGCGGCTTGGCAGCCATCGATGCGGCAGCCCAGAAGCCAGCCCCCTTTCTCACAGTTGTTGACATAGCCCCGCTGGCAGAACCAGCATTCGCCGCAGAAGGTTTCGCAGTTGGCGGCCACCCGGTCGCCGGGCTTCAGGACAGAGAGGCCGGGACCGGTTTCCACCACCTCTCCTACAAACTCATGCCCCAGCACAACGCCGGGCTTGGCTTGAGGAACCGCGCCGTGCAGGATATGTAGATCGCTGGTGCAGATGGTGGAGCGGGTGACCCGGACGATGGCGTCCCGAGGCTCTTGTATTTCCGGTATGGGACGGGTTTCCAGACGAACGCCCTCTTTTGTATATACGGCGGCCGGCATGGCGGACAGCGCAGCAGATGGCATGAAACCGCCTCCTTTCAATTAAGAGTATAAGCCGATTGATGAAAAAGCAAGAGTTTCGGACGGCTGACAAACCAATAAGCGGGCCCCGACTGGGGCCCGCTTGCGGCTATTCTCGGAATTCAAAGAATTTATAGGTGGGGATCTCCAGCACGTCGGAGAGACGGAAAAGCACATCCAGCGAGACGCCGGCGTTTCCCAGTTCGATTTTGCTGATATAGCTTCTGTCAATATCCAGCCGTTCACAGAGTTCCAACTGTGTATATTTGCGAAGCCGCCGGTAATAGGCGATATTCAGCCCCAGCTTGACGTACTTGTCCTTTTGTGCGGCGTCCATGCGATCACCCCTCCCTAAAAGTATAGTGGTAAATAAAGAGATTATAAACTTCCTGCAAAAGATAATATGATGATTGGCAATCACATTATATTGATATATATTGTTTGGGGGTGTAAAAATGGAATTGTTTCAGGAAATATTGCAAAAGGTGTTTGAGAAAGAGGAGATTCAGGTTTCTTTCCCCAATGTTTCTTTCAGTGCCGCGGAAATCGTGGAGGGGGAATCCTATAGAACCCTGCAAAAAATAAAGGCCGTCATCGAGGATGACGGCCTGGAGGACAAGGAATGCTTTATGAAGATTGAAAAAATTGTCTGCTTATTGGAAGAGATAGGCAGCGACGGCGGGAACCGGCACGACTTCTAGACCGGCCGGGATCAGCCGATGAAGAGCTGCACCCAGTAAAGGGTCCCGCGGTTTTCCACCACGCCCACGCCGATCTGGGTGTAGGAGGATTTGAGGATATTCGCCTTGTGACCGGCGGAATTCATCCAGCCGTTCATCACCGACTCGGCGGAAGAATAGCCATAGGCGATGTTTTCCCCCGCGGTTCTGTAGGAGAGGGTGATGGCGGAGGAAAAGGAATTTCCGTTGGGTCGGGTGTGGGAAAAGCTGTTGATGATTTCCCGGGCGCGTACCGTGGCGTTGGCGCTCAGTTCCCGATTCAAAGTAAGGGCGGGCAGCCCCGCTTTGGCCCGCTCCGCGTTTACCAGAGCCGTCACCTGCTCCGCCCGGTCCAGGGAGTCGGAAGCGGGAGGAGTGGTCGTGTTGGTTGTGGTTGTAGTGGGCTTAGAAGAAGTGGGCCTGGAGGTGGTGGGAAGAGTAGGAAGAGTAGGACGGGAAGAGGAGGACGGCTTGGTTACAGCAGGCTGCCTTGTGGTGGACGGCGCGGCGGTGGTATGGGAAGTAGCGGCGGTGGTTTTCTCCTCTACAGTGGGGGAGGGGGAGGAAGGAGCGCCTGCTTCTTCCCGCCGCTGGGTTACGGTGGCGGTTTCGGTGTTGGCCGAAGAGGATGCCTTCGTATCCGCGTCGGAGAAAGCGTTTTCCTCCACCGCCGCATCCACAGCGGAGGAGGACTCCGTGGTAACGGCGGATTCCTGTGAAAGGGATTCGGAGGCGGCCGTACCGGCGCCGTTGGCGTCGGAGGAGGCGATATCGGTGGTCGGCCCGCCGCAGGCTGTGAGCAGCAGCGTCAGAGAGGCGGCGAGACAGACGGCATAGATCCATTTTTTATTCATAGCGTACTCCTTTCGCAAGGGGTTGAAGGGTGTCGTCAACGTCCGATAAACACCATAACATAGCCTTTCAAGCCGCGTCAATGGTAATGTCCGGCGGTATTGCCAGGCTCAGGAACCCCATGAAAAAACCGCCAGCCGCATGAATCGGCCGACGGTCTTTTATATTTTAATTTTCAAAAAACAATAGCGCCGTATTGGGCGGCGATATCCTCCAACAGTGGTTTCTCGATCTCGCATACCGAATCCACCAGCAGCCTGCCGGGATAGCATTGCAGCGTCCGGTCCAGCAGCAGAGCGTTGTCCGTATAAATGGCGGTGGGCAGGTGGCAGACGGCGGCGCAGGAGAGCAGCTCGAGAATATCCTCCTCGGCGGCGATGCGCACCCGGGCCACGTTGTAGTCGTCTTCCGCCTCGATCAGCGCATCCGGCAGATTGCTGTCGCAGTCGATGAGCGGGCTGGGTTCCAGATCGTCGGTCAGGAAAAAGGCACCGCGTTCGCCTGCCGCGGCATCCACATCGATTTCCGGCGGCGCCACGGTGGGATGTCGGTCCGCCACCCGGCGCAGTGCGGCCAGATGGGCGGGAGTGGTGCCGCAGCAGCCGCCCACGATGGAGGCTCCCGCATCCATTAAAATTTCCATTCCCTGGGCGAAGGAGTCCGGATCCAGGTTTTGGTCAAATCCGACGGCGTCCTTCATCATGGCGTTGGGCTTGGCGATCAACGGCACCGCGGCGTGAGGCAGGACGGCCCCGATCCACTCATCCATACCCGTCAGCCCGGTGGAGCAGTTGAGTCCCACCCCCGCCGCGCCCAGCGCCTGCAGCGTGATCAGGCAGGGCAGCAGAGGGGAGCCGGACATGGTACGGCCCTGCCCGTCC
>CAKTTT010000220.1 GCA_934615635.1 uncultured Eubacteriales bacterium
CCGGAGGACAGATCGAAATGGCCGTCCAACAGGATAATGTTGCCGTTGCAATGGATGCTGTCGTCGGAAGAATCCACCTGGAATTCGCCGGCTTGTATCATCAGTTCGGAGCCTGCTTTCAGGCCCTTGGCGCTGGCGGTGTCGGCGGAGGAGTCGCCCGTTCCCCATTGGCCCCAGGGATTATCAAATCCGCCGCTTTGGCCGGTGCTGGCGTTGGCGCTGCCGCCGCCGGTCTGAATCGTGAAGGCGCCGCCGTCTATGCGCAGGGCGGTTTCCGCCTGGATGCCATCGGTTGCCGCCACGATATCGAAGCTGCCGCCCCGGATGTAAACGGTTCCTTTGCCGTCCTCCTCGTCGTTATTGGATTGGATGCCGTCGCTGCCGGCGCGGAGCACGAAAGTGCCGTCCGCGATTTTGACGCAGTCCTTGCCGCAAAGCCCGTCCTTGCCCGCGGTCACCGTGATGGTGCCGCCGGTGATCACCAAATCGTCCTTGGAGACAATGCCGTGCTTATCCGTGGCGGTCACTGTCAGGCTTCCCTCTCCGTTGATGGTCAGGTCCGCCCGGCTGAAGAGGGGGGCGTCCACGTTGGCATCCTCCTCGCCCAGGGTATAGGCCCCCTCGTCGCTGAAGCTGTTTTCACTGCCCTGCGCCAGGGTGAGGAACACCTTATCCGCCTGCTGGATGAAGAGAGGTGCGTTGTCCTTGCAGTGGACGGACACGCCGTCCAGCACCAATTGGATTTTATCCTCCTTTCCGGCGTTCACGAGGATGCGGCCGTTGTCCAGCGTGCCGCTGAGAATGTAGGTGCCGGCGCCAGTGATGGTAACGGTGCTGTCGGCGGCGGAGGCGCCGCCGCCGGTGATCACGATGCCGCCGGAGCCGAAGGTGATGAAAGTGGACTCCGCCTCGTTGTATCCCACATCCATATCCCGGCTGCTGAAATCCACATCCATGGTGTCCGCGGCCGCCGTATTGGAGCCGCCGGCGGAGGTGGTCCCGGAGCCGGTTGTACCCGAGGAATCGGCGCCGCGTTTTCCGCAGCCCGCCGCCAGGAACAGCAGCGAGAGCAGCGCCGCGCCTAGACGTCGCCATTTCTTATCTTTCATATGGCGTTCTCCTTTCTTAAAGCTCCTCACGGGGAGTAACGATGCGGCCGCAGGAGATTTCCAGATTGCCGTTGCGGCAGCGAAGATCGTCGATAAACTTCTTTTCCTGCGCCGGATTGCGCAGCACGACGCGGTATTGCAGCTTATATAGGCTGCCCATTTCCGCGGTGCGCACCTGGATCAGTTCCCATTTGGAGGTGTATGTTTCCAACAGGTCGTCGAATACATCGGTGTAGTCCAAATCCTCCGGGATGGTGATTTTCAGCGATTTTTCCTGGCCGCTTGCACCAAACCGGAGCAGAGTGCAGAACAGTCCCGCCAGCTCCAATATAAGGGTAAAGAGCACCGCTGCGGCCAGATAGCCCGTCCCGGTGGCCAGTCCCACCGCCATACTCAGAAAAATGCTGCAGATTTCCCGGGCGGTGCCGGGAACCGAACGGAAACGGATCAGGCTGAAGGCCCCCATCACCGCCACACCGGTGCCGAGGTTGCCGTTCACCAGCATAATGACCATCTGTACGATGGCGGGCAGCAGGGCCAGGGTGGTGAGAAAGCCCTTGGTGGTGGTGTTGCGGAAGGCGTGGGCGGCGGCGATGACCGCTCCCAGCGCCAGGGAACAGAGGGTGCAAAGCAGATAGGGGAGAAGGGGAAAGGCATCCCCGGTGACGGTAGCGGGCAATACGCTGGAAAACCATTGTTCAAGCACAGTAAATTCCCTCCTTATGGATGATGGGGCTGTCTATGGGCTGATCGCATCGGCTTGTTCGGGAAAGCCGGTAAGCCAGGCCATATTTGGAAAAGGAGGTGGGATAGACCTGCTGCTCATCCAGAATCCGGACCAGCCAAAGGGGAAGGGCGGCGGGTACCTTGATCTCCATCAGCCGCCAGCCCGGGCGCAGCAGCTTATCGCCGTCGGCAGCCAGGCCCAGCCGCAGATCGGTTTCCCGCCAGGCGATCTCGCTGTCGAAGGTAAAGCGGAGGCGGGCATCCTCCCGGCTCACCCAGGCCATCCGGTTGTAGGAAATCGCCATAGCCGGCTGCAGCGGGGCATAAAAGGCAAGAAAACGGCTGATTTCCCGGATGATTTGGGAATCGTAGGGAGGGGGCGCGCCGTCATAGAGATAGGCCTCCGCTTCCTGCAGCGTCATTTCCGCTCGGCGCTTGTACACCACGCCCTTGTATTTCTTTTTCAGCTCCACAAACACAGGATCTCCTTCCTGGGAGCTTCCGTAGTCCCGCAGCCGCAGCTTTTCCTTATAGACAGGTTTTTCCAGCGACCGCCGCACCAGCCGGTGATCGGGCGTGTCAAAATAAATGCTGCGTATCCGGCTTTGAAAATAACGATCGGGCTGTATACGCTCCTTCATCCGCAAAAGAATGTCTTCGTATTGCTCCGGACTCAGCAAATACTTTTTCTCATACCGCCGAAAAACCTCCTGTACCATGTTCATGCGGCAGCGCCTCCTTTGTCAGCCGGATCCTTCGGGATCCGTTGCTACCAGCTTACCGCAGAAACCTAAAACCTACTTAAATAAAAACCCGCTTGTTAAAAAAACAAGCGGGTTTGGTTAGGAAAAGATTAGAAAAGCGGTTGCATGGTCACAAGACGACGATGAAGGCGAGAGAATGCTCGTCCGGGCGGCGGACCAGGATCCGTCCTTTGTGAGATTCCACGATGGCCTTGGCGATAGAGAGGCCGATGCCGTAGCCGCCGCTTTTCCGGGAGCGGGAGGAATCCGCCCGGTAGAAGCGGTCGAACAGCCGGTTCAGGTCCCCCTCCGGCTGAACCGCCACGCTGTTAGCGGTCTCCAGCCGTATCCCCCTGCCATCGGAGGCGAGCCTGATCCGTATCCAGCCCCCGTCCTCCGCATACTTGACCGCGTTGTCAGCCAAAATGGTGACCAATTCCCGGATGGCCGTTTCGTCCCCGTTGAGAGAGAGGCCGGGCTGGATGTCCAGCTCGTAACGGATCCCTCTGGATTCCGCCAGGGGCCGGAAGGGCTCCGCCGCCTCCCGCGCCGTGTCGCTGAGGGGAAAGGGGGAGAAGGCGGCGACAGGCCGCTCCTCCTCCATCCGAGCCAAGGTCAGCAGATTCTTTACCAATCCGTCCAGCCGTCTGGTCTGGCGGCGGATGCTGTCGGTCCACTCGTTTTTACCGCCGGTCAGCTCCAGTACGTCGGTGTTGGCGGAGATGATCGCCAGGGGGG
>CAKTTT010000221.1 GCA_934615635.1 uncultured Eubacteriales bacterium
CCGCTGGCCTACATCCTGGAATGCGCCCGGAAGGAGGGCGTTTTCATCTACGGCATCCTGGACTGCCACGTGGGGGAGGAGAACGGCTGGGATCCCACCCTGGAGGCGGACCGGGAAAAAATCAAAAACGCCGCCGCGGAGGCGGCCGCCCGATACGCCTTCGACGGCTATCTGATCGAGGATTACGGCTATGCCTACCAGCGCACCGGCAGCGAGGAGGCCCATCAGCAGCAGGCGCCGGAGCTCGATTTCAACCAGTTCATGTCCAACTGCATCAAGGAGGCGGTCACCGCCGCGATCCAAGCTGTGCGGACGGTGAACCGGGACTATTCTGTGGGGCTGCTGTCCGGCGCGGTCTGGGCCCATTCCTCGGTGGATGAACGTGGCTCCGGCACCCGGGGCTTCTATGAGGAATTCACCGACGGCCACGCCGATACCCTCAACTGGCTGGACGACGGGCTGTTTGATTTTGTGCTGGTGAAGGACTACGGCTCCACCAACCTCTCCACCGCGAACTTCAACACGGTGCTGGACTGGTGGAACCAGGTGGCCAAGGAGCGCCAGCTTCCTCTTTACATCGCCCACGCCTCCGACCGGGTCGGTTCCAGCGACACCGGCTGGAAGGGCACGGATCAGCTCTCCCGGCAATACCTTTCCTGCCAGGGCGCTTCCCAATGGCAGGGCAGCGCCTACACCTCCCTGGCGGCGCTGAAAAAAAGCACCGCCAGCACCACCCTCCTGCTCAAGGCCATGCGGGGCGAGGTCAATGAGGAATACATCGCCAAGGAGCTGACCATCACCACTCCCAATAAGCAGTCCTTCACCACTCTGGAATCCAAGGTCGCCTTCCAGGGGATGGCTAACCCCTATTTTCCTCTGACGGTCAACGGGAAAGCGGTCACTCTGTCGGAAATCGGCTATTTCGGCTTGGAATTTGATCTCTCGATCGGCAAAAACACCTTTACCTTCGAGCAAAACGGGAAAAAGCTGGTTTTCACCGTAACCTATGAAATCCAGGTCATCAAAAGCGTTTCCCCCACGGCGAACACCGCCGGTGACGGCGGCACCGTACAGATTCTCAACTGCATCGCCTATAAAGGCTCCACCGTTTACGCCATGGTCAACGGCAAGAAGATTCCCATGACCGCCCGGCCCATCCAGCCGGACGAGGAATCCGGCGAGGATCTGTCGGATTATGAAAACTTCGCCGGGGAATACACCCTGCCCGCCGGCATCATCGGCAAGGAGCAGGATCTGGGAGCGGTCACCTTTTACGCAAGCTGCAAGGGTCTATCCAAAAGCATGACCGGCGGACGGCTGACCGTCAACGCCCTGCCCGAGCCGGACAAGCCCGAGGAACCTGATCTTCCCGGCGTGATCGGGGACCTCCAGACCATCGCGCCCTCCACCGGCGGCGGCGAAACCCTCGCCACCGGCAAGGTGGTGGTGATAACCGCGGATTACGCAGAAACCTTCACCGGCTCCACTACCGACGACTATTCCCGCCCCACCAACGCCTATCTGCCCAAGGGAACCACCGACCGGTATGTGAACAAGGTGGGCAGCTATTATCTGCTGGGCTCCGGCCGGCGGGTATATGTCAAGGACGCCGCCGTCTACAACACGGAGGATTTCGCCGCCAACACGGTCAACATCACCGATTTTCAGGCCTATGATTCCCGCACCGCTATGACCGTCACGCCCAATTGGCGGATTCCCTACAACGTGCAGCTCCTGCCGCAGAAATACTATAGGGACACCCTGTCCGGCAAGCCGGACTACGCGGTCAACCGGACGGGCCAGACCACCGAATACGTGGATCTGACCTTCTACTACACCACCGCGGTGGGGGCGGCTCCCGACGTGTCGGGCAGCCCGCTGTTCAGCAAAGCGGAATGGATCAAGGGGGAGGATAACAGCTATATCCTGCGCCTTACCCTGAAAAAGAAAGGCGCCTTCTACGGGTATTCCGTGGTGTGGGACAACGACGGCAGTCTCCGCTTCTCCTTCAAGCACGCGCCGGACATCGCCGGCAACCCGGCTGACCAGCCCCTCAAGGGACTGACCATCGTTCTGGATCCCGGCCACGGCGGCGCCTCCTCCGGCACAGGAACCGGCCATAACGACGGCCTGTACGAAAAAACGCTGACCCTTACCTATGGTCTGCTGCTGCGGGACAAGCTGGAGGCACTGGGCGCCACCGTCAAAATGACCCGGACCACCGATATGCTGCCGGACAATGGCACCATGCAGCCCCGGGTGGACGCCGCCCGCAACAACGGCACCGATCTGTTCATGAGCATCCATATGAACGGCGTCTCCTCCCCCTCCGCCTCCGGCGCCACCATGCACTATTTCTATGAGTATTCCTATCAGATTGCCCAGGCGGTATACGACCGGATGCGGGCGGTGGAAAAGAACTACGATGGTTTGGGGAACCGCGCCAGCCCCTGCTGGTGGAGTCCCTTCTACGTAACCCGCTTCACCGACTGTCCCTCCATCCTCATCGAATGCGGTTTCATGACCAATCCGCTCAATCTGGACCTGCTGGTGAATCCCAGCTACCAGGACCGGCTGACCCAGGCCATCGCCGAGGGCGTGGTGGATTATTTCCGCGCCCTTTCCACCCGCTCCGCCCTTCCGGAGACCCAGGAGGCCGCTCCCATGGCCCTGTGGTACGCCGCCGACTTCCGCAAGGAGCACGCCGTGTAAACCGCTTTATCTCAATACCGGACAAGCGAATGCCTGTCCGGTATTTTTTTGCCCGAACCTTTCCCGCCGCGGCGGCATATGCTGAAAGGAGGAAGTCTCCTTCCCACATAACGCCTGATCGAACACGGAAAGGACAGGGAGTACCATATGATCAAGATCTTTATAGACCAGGGGCACAACCCCACCAACCCCAACGCCGGCGCGGAGGCCAACGGCCTGCGGGAACAGGATATCACCTACGATGTCGGCGTCCGTCTGGCCAATCTCCTGCGGGCGAACCCCAATTTCGACGTTCGCCTCTCCCGCAATTCCCCCACCGAGCAACTGGGAACCAGCAACGCCTCCAGTCTGGCCGCCCGGGTCAACGCCGCCAATAGCTGGGGCGCCCAATACTTTATCAGCCTCCACTGCAACGCCAGCACCAACACCGCCGCCAGCGGCAGCGAAGCCTATGTCTATCGGCTGAACAGCGTGGCCGCCGATCTGGGAGAGCAGTTGCTCATCGGTCTGCACAACGCCACCGGCCTGGACAACCGGGGGGTGCGGGCCAATCCCAGCCTCTATGTGCTGCGCCGGACCGCTATGCCC
>CAKTTT010000222.1 GCA_934615635.1 uncultured Eubacteriales bacterium
AGCCTATCCGAGCCCGCGGCCTTATCGGAAAGGAAGGGGCACGCTGAAAAACAATAACGGAAAACGGAGGGAATCGCTATGCTGGATCACCACTCCATCGTCGGGCTGCGGATGCGCCGGCAGCATCTGGTGCAAAGGGCTGACACAGTGGAATACGATGCGCTTTACCGCGACACCTCGCCCGGCCAAAACGTCTATTGGAACGGTTTCGGCGACCCGCCCAGCCTGACCTTCCGGGCGGATTTCGACGATATCGCCTACAACCGTTCCCGGCAGAAAAGCAGAACGCTGCTCAAAGGGCGGTTCCAGGGCGGCAATCTGGGCTGGATTGAAAGGGCGGATCTGGAGCTTTTCGCCGGCGCCTACCGCAAGCCGCTGCCATCCCTCACCCCGGCGCAGCAGACCCTTTGGGAGCTGCTCCTCCGGGAAGGCCCGATGAACATCCAGGGGATGAAGGAGGCCACCGGCCTGTTGGTCAAGGAGATCACCCCCGTCCTCCATCGTCTGCAGGAGGCCTTTTTGATCTACGAGGATCAGTATGACGGCGAATGGGACCGGGGATGGTATCCCTTCGCGGAAATGTTTCCCGATGCCGCGCTCTCCCGCTATACCCGACAGGAATCGCTGGAAATCCTGCTGCAGCGGTTCGCCCGGCGGATGGTGCTGTTCGATCTTAAAATGGCCCGCTCCTTCTACCGTCTTCCGGAAAGGGATATCAAGGCCGCTGCGCAGAAGCTGGAGACGGAAGGGATTTTCACCCGATTTGAGGGAGGATTCTTGCTGCAGGCGGACGCCGAGCTTTTGCAGCGGCAGGATTTTGACCCGCCGCTATCGGTTTTCGTCCTGCACCGCAACGATATTCTGGTGAAAGCCAACGAGCACTGGCTCAAGGAAGCCTATGGCGACGGAGAAAACGATATTCTGCAGTATATCCTGGTGGATGGAGAATTCCAGGGAGCCGTTCTCGGTCATTTCAAAAACGGTCCCTATGAGATTGAAAACATATGCGCTCCCGCCCAGCGGAGGGAGGCGGTGCTGGAGGCCGTCTACCGGGTCAACAGCCGGGAACACAGCCCGGCGGCAAGATACAATGGAGAAAAGCTTCTCTGAAAAGCCCCACCGTCGAACTTAAGAAAAGATTCCTCTGTTTTTTCCCTCTTCTTCCCCCTTTTTCTCCGGTTATCTGCTATAATGATCCGGTACCTTCACGGCGGCGGAAAGGGAGAGGGGACTCTGTATGGGAGAAACGGTAAGAAAGCGCATCCACTTTATGGATGAGCTGCGGGGACTGGATATCCTGCTGATGGTGGTGTTTCACGCCGCCTATGTCGCCGGCTGGATTTTCGAGTGGGAATGGGGCCGGCGTTTTTTTCTTTTTTTCAAACCGGTAGAACCCTTTTTCTCCGGGATCTTCATCTTTATCTGCGGTATTTCCTGCCGGCTGTCCCGCAGCAATCTCAAGCGCGGGCTGATGATCGGAGCCTGCGCCCTGCTGATTTCCCTCACCCTCTGGTTTTTCATGCCCGACCAGATGATCTGGTTCGGCATCCTGCATTTTCTCTCCGCCGCCGTCCTGCTCTTCGCCCTGTTTCGGCCTCTGCTGGACCGGATTTCCGCCCTGCCGGGACTGATTGCCTGCGCGCTCCTGCTGCTGCTGACCTGGCATATGCCGGTGCAGAAGGGCGGCTTCTTCGGTATCCCGGGGCTGTTTGAGTGGCATACGCCCTCCTGGATCGCCGCCTGTCCCTGGCTGTATCCCCTTGGCCTGGGGAAAGGGACGGGGGCGGATTACTTTCCCCTCCTCCCCTGGTTTTTCTGTCTGCTGGCCGGCAGCTTCGCGGGCCGCTGGGCGGAAACGGAGCGGCTGCCTGCATGGATGTATAAACGCCGGGCGCCGTTTTTCACCTGGGTCGGCAAGCACACGCTCCCCATCTATCTGTTCCATCAGCCGGCGGCATACGCTCTTTTTGCCCTGGCCGCCGCCGTTATATAAACGATCCCCCTTGATGCAGCTATCTTCCTGCATCAAGGGGGATTCGTCTATCGTCCGTTTTTTCCGATTCCGTTCAGCCACGCATCGGGGCGTTTATTTTCAGACGGCCTCAGCCCGTTCGAACTGGGAATTGTAAAGGTTCGCGTAAAATCCGCCGGCCGCCAGCAGGTCGTCGTGGGTACCCTGCTCCACGATATCGCCGTCCCGCATCACCAGGATCAGGTCCGCATCCCGGATGGTGGACAGCCGGTGGGCGATGACAAAGCTGGTGCGTCCTTTCATCAGATTGTCCATGGCCTTCTGGATCTGCAGCTCGGTGCGGGTATCCACCGAGCTGGTGGCTTCATCCAGAATCAGGATCTTGGGATCGGCCAAAATCGCCCGGGCGATGGTGAGCAACTGCTTCTGGCCCTGAGAGACGTTGCTGGCCTCCTCGTTGAGCTCCATTTGATAACCGCCGGGCAGCGTCTGGATGAAGTGATGCACATGGGCGGCCTTGGCCGCCTCCACCACCTCCTCGTCCGTGGCGGTCAGCCGGCCGTAACGGATATTCTCCATAACGCTGCCGCTGAACAGCCAGGTGTCCTGAAGCACCATGCCGAACATATCCCGGATCCGGTTGCGCTCAAAATCCTGAATATTGTAGCCGTCCAGCAGGATCGCGCCGCCGTCCACATCGTAAAAGCGCATCAGCAGCTTGATCATGGTGGTTTTGCCCGCGCCGGTGGGGCCGACGATGGCCACCTTCTGTCCCGGCTGCACCAAGGCGTTGAAATCGTGGATGATCATCTTATCCGGAGAGTAGCCAAACCGGACGTGCCGGAACTCCACGCTGCCGGTGAGATCCTCCACCGTGACCGGACGCTCTCTGTCCTCTCTGCCGCCGTCCGGCCGGGTCACGGTCTCGGTGAGCATCGCCTGATGCGCCGGCACCTGATCCTCCTCTTCCTCGTCCAGGAATTCGAACACCCGCTCCGCGGCCGCCGCCGTGGACTGGAGGAGATTGGCCACCTGGGCCGCCTGAGCGATGGGCTGGTTGAAGTTGCGGATATACTGGCTGAAGGAGAGGATGGAGCCCACGTCGATGGTGCCCCGGATGGCCAGCCAGCCGCCCAGGATGGAAACGACCACGTACCCCAGGTTGCCGATAAACTGCATCATGGGCTGCATCATACCGGACAGGAACTGGGATTTCCAGGCGGATTTGTACAGCGTCTCGTTGGTTTGGTCGAATTCCCGGACCACAGCCTCCTCGTTGTTGAAGGCCCGGACGATATTGTGGCCGCCGTACACC
>CAKTTT010000223.1 GCA_934615635.1 uncultured Eubacteriales bacterium
CCGTATCTCCTGCTCCAGATCGTCAAACGCAGGCGTGCTAAAGAATTCCCCTAGGGTGATATCCAAGCCATCGCAGATTTTCTTAATCGTCACAATTTCAGGGCTCTTGCTCTTGCTGCCTAAAATACTATAAATGGTCGATGGATGCAATCCCGCCATATTTCCCAACTCATTGGGCGCTATTGCTCGCTGCCGGCATAGCTCTAAAATTCTGGCCGCCACCGCCTCTTTGACGTTCATGACGCTCAATCCCTTTTCAAGCCTTTTGCTATCTCCAGAATATTGCCAAGCTGTTTTTCATCCAAAGCTTTCAATTCCTTTATTAACCCTGTCAGCAGTAAGGGATTGGCCGCTTCAACATCAAAAAAATCTCTCGGTGTGATCTGTAAATACTCACATATATTGAAAAACGCCGCCATGGAGGGCAAATTTTTTCTATTCTCTATATTATTGATATATCCCGGGCTTTGCCCCAACGACAGGCTCATATCCCGCGCAGATACGCCTTTTTTGATCCGTAGCTGTGCCAGCCGCTCACAAAACAGCTCCTTATACATATCCATCACCACCATGTGTACTATTGTACAGGATATGTATATCCATATTAACCGATTAAATCATTCATTTATCTTGACACGTCTATTTATACTGGTTATTATTTAAATGTATATTTGATTTAATAAGCTGATCGGTTATTTTATGGGACTTTAGGAGGGGGTTTCATGTTCGAGGACGTGTGCTGCTTCACAGGCCACCGCTATCTGCCCGCCGACCGTCTGGGGGAAATCAAAAAACGCCTTGAAGCGGAGTCAGAAGCCTGCCTCCGTCAAGGCGTTATCCTTTTTGAAACCGGCGGCGCCCTGGGCTTCGACACCATGGCCGCTCACACCGTTCTCCGGCTGCGGGAGGGTTATGCCGTCCGGCTGCGGCTGGTCCTCCCCTGCCCCGAACAGGCCAAGCTCTGGAAAAAGAGGACATCCTGGTATGGCGGCAGATCCGGCAGCGGGCGGACGAGACCGTCACCGTCTCCCCTCACTATTTCAGCGGCTGTATGCACCGGCGCAACCGCTGGCTGGTGGAGCACAGCGGCCGATGCATCTGCTGCCTGGGCCGGGAAACCGGCGGCACCGCCTATACCGTCCGCTATGCGCGGCAGAGGGGCCTGCCGGTGGGCAATGTCTGGCCCGGATCAGACCAGATCCTTCCGCTTGAATAGCACATACCGGTAGCGGTCCCGGAGGTTCGTCCCCTCCGCCGCCACCCGGTAGTTCCTATACAGCGCCGCGCAGGGCACCTCATCGCTGCTCTGCCCGATTCCCAGCCGGGCCACCACATAATCCGTCTCCCCGTTTTCGATCATCCGCTGGTGGGTCCGGGGGATCTCCGGCAGCACCTCCTCCGGAATGTTGAGCTGACAGAAATATTTGGTGGTGGGCATCACCCCCGCCGCCAGATAAAAGCCGCCGTCCAGAAAGCCGTAGTTGAGCAGGGTGGCCTCCGGCGTCTGGCGGATGATCTGGGCGAACTGGTATTGGGGATAATCCTCCCGCTTTTTCCCATAGAAAAGCAGGCAATTGCCCCCCAGGATCGTGACCGCCAGCGCCCCCGCCAGCAGAGCGGCGGGGGCTCTTTTCCCCCATCGCCGCCACCAGGAGCGCACCCGCTCCCCATATCGTCCCCATAAAAACAGCAGGCCGAACAGGCAGTAGGGGGTGAAGATGAGCAGATAATAATCGTAAAACACACCGCCTACATAGCAGCCCGCATATAGGGCCACAAAGGGAAACAGCAGGGCGAACCGCTCCTGCAGAGTGAACCGCTCCCCACGCAGGAAGTGCCACAGCCCCAGCGCGATGAGGACCATCATCAGCGGGTCCAGGGCGGTGTTCATCACCGCGAAGCAGAGATACTGCAGACATCTGCCGAGATAGCCGGTTTCCTTGGCGTAGAGGAAAATATTGGTGTAGAAATAGGTGTAAAACCAATCCCCGATGGCGTGATGCCAGCCGAAATACAAGATCCAGGGAAGGGTGGCGGCCACGCCGCCCGCGGCGAAAAGGCAGAGGGCCCGCGCCGCCTCCCTGTGGGGACGGCGGTTCCACACCGACAGGAACACCATGCCGATCCAGGCGATCCAGAAGCCCAGCATGGAATATTTGATCCACAGCACGCAGCCGGCCAGCAGTCCGTTGAGGAAAAGGAGCCCCGGCGCCATCCGTCCGTCGTTCCGGCGGGCGAAAAGCAGCAGATGATAAAGGCCGATGGTCAGCAGAGGCAGGCAGAATTCCTCCGCATTGTCTCCCCGCAGGAAGCAGTTGGCCACCACGGTGAGCACCCCCGCCGCCGATACCAGGAGCATGGCAGGCCGGGGCGTGGTATACAGCCGGGCGAGCTTGTACAGGTAGACGAACCACAGGGTCATGGAGGCCACCTCCAGCCCAAACACGCCGATGAAGGAATCCGGCGATACCAGGTAGGCCAGCCCGTGAAGAAAATACAGCAGCGGTCCCTTCTGTTCAAACAGATCCCGGTAGGGCACCAGGCCGGTCATCATCCCCTTGCCCACTGTGAAAAAGCAGTTTTGATCCACCCGGTTTTGATAGGGGTACAGATAAGAGCACATGGATCCGATGCTTAACAGCACAAAGGCCAGCAATAGCCACCAGCCGGCGCGCTTCGCGCTTTCCCTCATCTCGGATTTCACAGGCTCCCCTCCTCCTTCGGCCGCATGGCTATGAGTATAACAAGGAAATCTTTCCAAGGGAAGGGCCTTCCCTTCTTTTTTAGAAAAACTTAAGGAAGTAAACGGACGCGGGGTTTATCCAATTTGGACAAAACTCTCCCGGGATTCCTTTGTTAATTTTTTTGCAACAGCCTTGCGAAACGGCGGGGATTTCGTTATAATGATAAAAGCGTTTTCAACAGTGTATCGTACAAACCGAAAGGAGAACGAACATGAATTATACCCATGAAGTCGAAAAGATGTGCGTTGTGAAAAAGGGCCCGCATCACGGCCCCGCACCGATTCCCGAGGAGGGCAAATGGGTCAAATCCACCCAGATTTCGGATATCTCCGGCCTGTCCCACGGCGTGGGCTGGTGCGCTCCCCAGCAGGGCACCTGCAAGCTGACCCTGAACGTGAAAAACGGCGTTGTGGAGGAAGCCCTGGTGGAAACCATCGGCTGCTCCGGCATGACCCATTCC
>CAKTTT010000224.1 GCA_934615635.1 uncultured Eubacteriales bacterium
AGATTCGGGCCCTGGAGGAGAAGTACGCCAAGCTGGAGTGCCCCATCGTCTCCAACAACTCCGCCCACCGCTGGACCGACGACGTGCCCATGGTGGTGCCGGAGCTGAACCCGGAGCACCTGACGGTCATCGAGTCCCAGCGCAAGCGGCTGGGCACCAAGCGGGGCTTCATCGCGGTCAAGTCCAACTGCTCCATCCAGTCCTATGCCCCGGCCCTGC
The DNA here is from genome assembly GCA_934615635.1 of uncultured Eubacteriales bacterium. Classification (GTDB taxonomy): domain Bacteria; phylum Bacillota; class Clostridia; order Oscillospirales; family Acutalibacteraceae; genus CAKTXU01. The sequence continues at coordinate 220 of CAKTTT010000224.1, forward strand.
ATCCTCTGCGGAAGTATGGCCTGGAGAAGGTGCTGGTGTGTACCTATCAGGCCATTTCCGGCGCGGGCAAAACCTTTGCCTCCTGGCCGGAGATGGTGGACAATATGATTCCCTATATCGGCGGCGAGGAGGAAAAATCCGAGCAGGAGCCGCTGAAAATTTGGGGCAAGCTGGAGAATGGCGTGATCGTCCCCGCCTCCACTCCCTCCTTTACCGCCCAATGTCTGCGGGTGCCGGTGACCAACGGCCATTTTGCCGCCGTGTTCTGCGATTTTGAAAACAAACCCTCCAAGGAAGAGATCATCGACGCCTGGACCAGCTTCCGCGGAAGGGCGCAGGAGCTGGATCTCCCCAGCGCCCCCAAGCAGTTCCTCCACTATTTCACGGAGGACAATATGCCGCAGACCCGTCTCCACCGCGGTCTCGAGGGCGGTATGGCCGTTTCCCTGGGGCGGCTGCGGGAGGATACCCAGTATGACTACAAATTTGTCGGCCTGTCTCACAATACCCTGCGGGGCGCCGCCGGAGGCGCCGTGCTGATGGCGGAGCTGCTCTGCGCGGAAGGCTACATGGATTAAAGGACAAACGGAACCCCAAACCATACATTCCCAACCGCCTATGAGAAAGGAAGGGCTTTTGCATGAGCAAACAAACGATATTCACCGGCGCCGGCGTCGCCATCGTCACTCCCATGAACCCGGACGGCAGCGTTAATTATGAGCGTTACCGCGAACTGGTCGAATGGCAGATCCAGAACGGCACCGACGCCATCATTTCCTGCGGCACCACCGGCGAATCCTCCACTTTGGACCACGAAGAACATATCGAGGTCATGCGCGCGGCCGTGGAGCAGGCGGCCGGCCGGGTGCCGGTGATCTCCGGCACCGGCTCCAACGATACCCGGTACTGCATCGAGCTGTCTCTGGAGGCTCAGAGGCTGGGCGCGGACGCTCTGCTGCTGGTCTCCCCCTATTACAACAAAACCTCCCAACGCGGACTGATCGCACACTACACGGCCATTGCCGATGCGGTGGAGCTGCCCATCATCCTCTATAACGTCCCCTCCCGGACCGGCGTGGACATCAAGCCCGAAACCATCGCCCGCCTGGCGGCGCATCCCCGGATCGTGGCGGTTAAGGAGGCCAACGGCAACATCTCCGCCGCGGCCCAGGTGGCCGCCCTGTGCGATATCGACATCTACTCCGGCAACGATGACCAGATCGTACCGCTGCTCTCCCTGGGGAGCAAGGGCGTTATTTCCGTGCTGTCCAACATCCTCCCGCAGCAGACCCACGACATCTGCGCCAAATGGTTCGCCGGCGATGTGGCGGGCAGCCGGGCGCTGCAACTGGAGCTGCTGGAGCTGGCAAACGCGCTGTTCAGCGACGTCAATCCTATCCCTGTCAAGGAAGCGATGAACCTGATGGGGATGCAGGTGGGCGACTGCCGCCTGCCCCTGCTGGGCATGGACGAGGCCGGCCGGGGCAAGCTGGCCGCCGTGCTGACGAAATACGGCCTGATGAAATAACGGTGCGCCAGGACGGACTATAAAAGCGCAAGGAAAGGAATGTTTCTGCCATGTTGAGACTGATCCTCAGCGGATGCAACGGAAAGATGGGACGGGTCATCACCGCCTGTGTCGCCGAACGCTGCGACTGCGAAATCGTGGCGGGCTTCGATATCAACACCGAAAGCCATGCGGGTTTTCCCGTTTACGCCAACCCCGCCAACTGCGGCATCGAGGCGGACGCCATCATCGACTTCTCCCACCCGTCGGCGCTGGACGGCGTCCTCGCCTATGCCCGGGAACACCGGCTTCCGGCGGTCATCGCCACCACCGGCTTGTCTCCCCAGCAGGTGCAGAAAATCCGGGATGCCGCCGGGATCATTCCGGTTTTCTGGAGCGCCAATATGTCCTTGGGGATCAGCCTTTTTATGGAGCTGGCGAAAAAGGCCGCCTCCATTTTGGGCAATGATTTCGATGTGGAAATCCTGGAGATGCACCACAACCAAAAGGTGGACGCCCCCTCCGGCACCGCCCTCATGCTGGCGGACGCCGTGTCGGAAGGGCTGGAGTACAAGCCTCAATATGTATTCGAGCGCCATTCGGTCCGTAAAAAGCGGGAAAAGGCGGAAATCGGCATCTCCGCCATCCGCGGCGGCACCATTGTGGGGGAGCATGAGGTGATTTTCGCCGGCCACGACGAAATTTTCACCCTTTCCCATTCCGCCCGCTCCAAGGAGATATTCGCCGTCGGCGCCATCAACGCCGCGCTGTTTGTGGCGGCGCAGCCCGCCGGATATTACACCATGGCGGATCTGGTGGCGCACAGCAAATAAAAAAACGGCTAGAGGGGACCTCTTCATGAAGAGGTCCCCTTTTTACGTGATGGGCTCTGAAGGCTCGAAAGCTCGTTTTATCGATTATTCATATGGGTATGAAAATACAGATTGCGGTAATGGGCAGGACTGATCCCTTCATGGTAGGTGAAATAATGGATGAAGGCGTTCTCGTTTTCCCAGCCCAGCTCCCCCGCCAGTTCCTTGACCGACAGCTCCGTGGTCAGGAGCCGATTCTTGGCCACCTTCATCCGTTCCTCGTTGATATACCGCTTAAGGGATTTCCCCGTTTCCCGCCGGAACACAGCGCAGAGATAGTCGGGATGATAGCCCGCCTGATCCGCCACCATGGCGACACTGAGCTTCCGGCCGCTGTTGATCCGCACCCATTCCGCCGTATCGCACACCAGCCGCATCCCCGGAGCGCCGTCCCTTCTCTGGACGGCATACAGCTCCGCCAGCAAGGAGGCCATGGCGGCGTCCGCCGCATAGGCGGGATAATTCACCGCATTGGCCACATGCCGCAGCCGACGAAAGCCGGCCGACAGACGATGAGGCTCCGGCGGGGCGAAAAAGCCTGGCTG
>CAKTTT010000225.1 GCA_934615635.1 uncultured Eubacteriales bacterium
CCCTTGTAATCCTTGATGAAGCCGGTGGCACGGCCGTCGTCGATATACCTGGCTTCCTTGGACCGCATGAGATCGGCGGCGCGTTTTTCGCCGTTGGCGGCGGTGAAATTCCCCTCGAAAATCTGGTTCTTTTCATAATTGGTTTGCCACTCGGCCTCAAACGCCAGAGCGTTGACTAGATACATGACGACATCCTCGTCGATTTCCTGCAAAATCTCCTCGATTAAGCCGTCTGTGCTCTTCTTGACCCAGTTATTGATGTCCCGGACCGTTCCTGCATCAAAGGGCGATTTATAGGCCGCAGCCTGATAATAGTCCGCGTTGGTCTGCAGGAATTCTTTCTCCACCTGCAGCAGCTCCTCCTGTTCCCGGAACCAGATGGAATTGGCAAGCTGCAGCCGGGCGCCCTTTTCAGAGGATAACCCTTTTCCATAGGCGTACAGATATTTGTTCAGCTCCTCAATCGGCATTCCGCCTCCCAGAACCCGCTCCATCTCCGCCAGAGTCTGGGTATCCGCTCCGTTGGCGGTCATCGCCAGCGCCATCATGACGCTAAGAGGAGAGAGCAAGGTATTTTCCTGCCGATTAGCCGTTTTCTGAAAAAGTCCCACGGCAAAATTCGCCATGCTCTGTACAAAAGCGTTGTCCGCCGTTTTTTCTTCTGCTTTTCCCGGGGCGATATCCTTCATGAGATTTTCCGCCTTCACCGTGATGCCGCAGCCTGCGGCGCCGAGCAAGGCAGCGCCGAGCAGGAGTATTCCCGCCAGAAGCGCCGTTATCCGTGTGCTCCCCTTCTTCAAGTCTGTTCGCTCCTTTCCAACGCCTCAAGAGATCAGCATTTCCTCCAAAAGCGATTCCAATTCAGCCGATTGCGCGGCTGTAAGCCGTATCCATCTGCCGCCGGTTCCCAAAAAGCCGTTGTCCCGGAAATCGTAGCGCAGAGTGTCGCCCTCGCCCGTGGAAAAGGAGATGGCATATTCCTTTTCCACGGGCTCAGGGATAAGGGTGTTTCCGCCGCCGGAAAGAATCAGCTCCTCCAAAAGCGACCTTACAGCGTCGATGGCTGCAGACGCTGTGATCCGGCGGCGTGTACCCTCTGTTTCGATCTCCATATACTCTTTGGACAGGGCGGCGCTTTCATATACGCTTTCCGCGCATTCCGACCCGATACCGGAGGAGGGCGGCCAGTGGTTTAAAAGGGATGGCAGCAGGAGGCATACCGCCGCCAGACACGCCACCGCCGGCATAACAAGGGCCAACAGCCGGCGTTTCCGCTGCCTTTTTTGCCGCAAATCCGCGCACCGCCGTCGCACCGTCGCCTTGAATTCTTCATTTGACCGCATTATGCGCCGCCCTCCCTTCCCATAGCGGAACGAAGCGCCTTTTTCGCCCGATACAGCAGATTGTCCACCTGTTTTCTGCTCTTTCTCATCACCCTGGCCGCTTCCTCATAAGATAATTCCTCGAAGTAGATCAGGTGCAAAACCGTCCGGTATTCCTCCGGCAGCCTATTCAGCGCCGCGTTGACCGCTATCTTCTCCTCCTGCGCGATCAGCCGTTCCTCCAATGCGCGGTAATCCGCCGTTTCCGCCTCCGCATCCGTCAGCTCTATCACGCGGAATTTGGATTCGCGCTTGAGATAATTCAGAGCGCGGCTGCGGCCAAGCATGAAAAGATAGGTTTTCAGCGAGGTGGTGAAGTTATAGCGTCCTTTGTGCAGAAGCAGTTCCACAAAAACGTCGACGGCCAAATCCTCTGCCGCTGCCGGATTGCGGACAAAACGATTGATGAAAAAAATCAGACTCTCTCGGTAGGCATCCATGATCTCGTCAAACGCACTTTCATCGCCTTCAAGGAAACGGTGGTAGCTACTGGCACCGTTCTCCATATCGTGGCCCTCCTTGTTCACAAGCAAGCCTGCATCTATTATACAATCGAAATCGCCGGATTCCTTCTTTTTTAAAAAAATAAACCTTTGAACAAGGATGGGATTTCCCGTTCAAAGGCTGTGCGAAAAAAGGCTCTGAAAAGAATTGCGGAGGGAGCAGAAGGCTTATCATCGGCGGAGGCCGCCTATCGCCCGCTTATTCCCCGGCCTTTCGGCGCCTGCTTTCCAGATAATCTTGCAAGATAATAGTGGCGGCTACCGTGTCGATGACCGCTTTGCGCTTTTTCCCCCTTGTATCCGTCTGGTTCAGGTAGCCGGCGGCGGACACGGTGGTAAGCCGCTCGTCCCACAGCGTCACCGGCAAGCCGGAGACTTCCTCCAGCGATTGGGCGAAGGCTTCCGCCCGCCGGGCGCTTTCTCCCCGGCTGCCGTCCATATTGCGCGGGTAGCCCACCACCACGGCCTGCGCGCCCTGTTCGGCGGCGCAGGCTGCCACCCTTTGCAACAGGCGATCCTCCTTCCGTTCGGGAATCGTCCCCAACGGTGAGGCCAGCGTTTCTGAAGGATCGCTGATCGCCAGTCCTGTCCGGGCCAAACCCAGATCCACAGCCATTATTTTCATCCAGTCGCCCCTATTCCCGCCACCAGCTCTGTTTGGAGAGGGTGGACAGCTCTTCATCCAGATGGCCGTTATCGTTGGCCAGACGGATAACCGGCCTTCCCTCTTGGAATTCCAACACCGTCACGGCGGTATTGTCACACCAGGGAATCTCCAGCAGCCTTTCGATAGGCCGGCCGGAAGCCCAGCAAAGGGCGTTGCGGATGGCGCAGCCGTGAGAGGCGGCCGCCACCGCTTCCCCGGGATGGGCCGCCGCTATGTCGGTCAATGCTTCCGCCATCCGACGATAGACCTCCCGCATAGGCTCGCCGCCTTTCGCTTCAAACCGCCAGGGGCGTTCGCTCCAATCCTCCCATTCGCTGGGATACAGCTCCGGCAGCGCCTCCCAGGGCTTCTCCTCCCAATGCCCGCCGTTGATTTCCATCAGACGGCCGTCGGTGTGAATCGGCAGCCGGTGATAGCGGTTCACCGCTTCCGCCGTGTGGTAGGCCCGTTTCAGCGGACTGGAGTAGACGGCGTCCAGATGAATGCCCCGGAACCGCTCCGCCAGTCTCTCCAACTGCATCCGGCCATTTTCACTGATTTCCTCGTCTGTATGCCCCTGGAAAATCCGGTTGATATTGCCCATAGC
>CAKTTT010000226.1 GCA_934615635.1 uncultured Eubacteriales bacterium
GCAGTTTCACCCGTCCCGGCCGATTGCGGGCCGGCGGCGACCTTGGCCGCCTGCTCCTGCGCCGTCCTGGCGGCGGTGATTTTTTTGTTCTCCGCGTGCTGATGGCGGAGATAGGCGTCGGTGAGGGATATCCCCTTCTTCACGGCCGTGTCCACCACCTGCTGCGGCAGTCCGGAAAATTCCGTGATATCCGGGAATTCCTCTTGCAGCTCGACGAAATCGTCCGCCAGTCGTTTGGCCAGGTCCTCCTTCGCCTTCTGCTCGGCTGCGGTTTCCTGCTGCCTGGCGCTCTCGTATTTGGCCTGCCGCTGGGCTTTCTCAACCTCAAACAGCCTTTTCGCCAGCTTCTCGTCGCCATAGCACTCCTCCATGATGGAGTCGTATAACTTCTTGTCCTGGCTCTCCACCAGGGCGTCCACCATTTCCGATATCTCCTTGTCGTTGGCCGCGGCTAAGAACCGGAGCTTATCCAGCGTGGGGGCTATCTCGTCATAGCGAAGCCCCTTCTGCGCAAAGTCCTGCGCTTCCTCCAGCGTCAGCTCCCGGGCCTCGTGCTTGTATTGAATCGGGATGGTGATGGGCTGCTGCACGTTATCCGCTTCGCCCGCTTCCGGTGTGGTGCCCGTCGCGGTTTCCGCTTCCTGCGTGGTTCCCGCCGCTGCGGTGGCCTCGCCTTCCGGCTGATCCTGTGGTGCGGTGTCAACTTCCGGCGTTTGGATGTTCTCTTCCATATGGGTCTCCTTCCGCTCCATGGTGGGAGCGTTACTTGATCGGCTCCTGTGCGGTGCCGTCGTAGTTCAAAAAATTCTCCCATTCCTTCTTGGCCTTTTCGGCTTTTTCCATTGCTTCCCCGTCCGGCTCATCCGCGCTCCTTGCAACGCCGGATTTCGGCTTTTCCTCCTCGGGGCCGTCTCTTACCCGCCCCACCAGAATACCGCATAAAAAGGCCGCCAGAATCCATCCGGCGGCGGCTATCGCGGCTATCCAGATCATATGTCCCAGCCTCCTTGCATATCTCTTGCCGTCACCCCGTCCGGCACATACCGGCGGCGCTCCGGCGGGTTGGTGATCCGCTTGCGGATGTACGGCTCCATGGCGTACCGCATGGCGTCCATCAGGTGGTTGTTGCTGTCCTCGGGCTCGTTCAGGGTATTCCCCAGCTTATCCTTCCTCCATGCATAGCTGCCGATCTCCGAAAGGAAATTCACGCAGCGGGGATGAATGAGGATCCGGTAATCCTGCAAATACTGGATTCCATTGCGTACGCTGTCCTTTCCCTTGGCGGCCGGCTGCACCCCCCGCAGGCCCAGGAACCGCAGCTCGTCGTTGGATTTCGGCTCCGCCTGCTCCGCGATGATCCTTTCCTTTGCGTAGCCCTTCTCGCTCACCCGGCGATAGATCTCCCGGTTGCTCATGCCCCGCTCGTATATCTCGTCGAACACCAGCAGCAACCGCTTGGGAACGTGCACCAACCCACAGAACAGCGCCGTCGGATCATTGGTATAGCCGTAATCCAGCCCGAACGCCGAACGGATCAGGGGAATCCTCCGCGCCTTGTCCACGTCGAATTCCCGCACCTCCCAGCGGTCGTATACCAGGCCGTCCGCCACGCCCCAATCCCCCAGGCCGGCCACCCGATACCGTCTCGGGTTATCCCGCTGCATACGGGCAAACACGGCCTTGTCCGTATCGTCCAGCCATTCGTTGCATAAGTAGGTGGTGGTATAGGTGCGCACGTTATCCGCCTGCGTGTCGAAAAACCGCCGTTTCAGCCAGTGATGTTCGTTCCAGGGGTTGAAGGTGAGGGTGGTCTGCTTGAACAGCGGCGGCGGTACCTCGCCCCGGGGGACCGACAGGTCGATCACGTCGAAGTCGTCCTCGCTTTCGATTTCATAGGCTTCCTCGATCCATACCCAGCACAGATACCCGGATGAAACGGTAATGGACGCCAGCTTAAGAGGGTCGTCCATCCCCCGGAAAAGGATCTTTTGCCCCGTCGGTTTATAGGTCAGCTCCATGGGGGAGGTGGTGGGCTTCCAGTAATCGTCCACGCCCAGGCGGTGGATGGCCCATTGTAATTGTGCGAAGGTGGAGGAGCGGTGGTTGTCCCCGATTTTGCGGATCACCAGCAGATTGGAGCCAGGATACTGCATAATGCGGGTAATATAGTTCAGGGCCGTGGTCGCGGATTTCTTGCTGCCCTTGCTCCCTTTCAGCACCCGATACCGCGCTTTGCACCGCCAGAAATCTCCGTACCCTCCGCCCACCACATCCGGCAGATATACCCGGTTAATCGGGTTAGCCAAGCTAACCGGGTTAATCGGCGAGCTCATTTTCACCGCATACCACCACCGGTACCGTCCCCATCAGATTGACCTTGTCCACGAATCCGCCCGCCGCTCTGGCCCGCAGCTCCGACGCCTTCAACCGGTCCTTGATCTCCTGGCTTTCATCCCGCATGGTTTCTGTCCAAAAGGCGTTGATTTCCTCCATGTCGGCTATTCGCTTATCAGCAATATCCTCGTTTCGCTCCAGAATCATGGCCTGCACGCCACTATTTGCAACCAGACGGTGCGCGTTTCCCCGGGCGTACCGCGGCGAGTATCCCGCAGCAATAACCGCCTGTTCCTGATTGCCCCCATTGGTTATATACGCGTCTGCGATGGCGCGCTGTGTCGCAACATCTCGAATATCCGGCATATTCTCGCCTCCTTTTCGTTAAATTTCATCATGCACCTCATACGGTATCCCATGGGCCTTGCAATAATCGATCTCCGCTCGACATCCCGTGCTGTGCTCCCAATCGCCGTATACCTCCATCCGATCACAGCAGGCCAGCAGCTCCATGCACATTCCTAACCCATGGAGATACGTAACCTTGTCATAGAGATACCCAAAGCAATGCACCGGCGATATGTACACATTGGCTTTGTCCTTGGCGGCCAGTTCTAGCGCGATTCGCTCGATTTCCGCTTTGTTGGCTTCATCCCCGCCATAAGGGTGAGATAGATAAATCATCATAGCCTCGCCGTCATCCCCCTTCTG
>CAKTTT010000227.1 GCA_934615635.1 uncultured Eubacteriales bacterium
CGAAAATATTAGCCGATATGGCTGCCGTATGATGGCGGGGAAAAGGGAGAAAGCAGCACGGGGGACAATGCCGCCGCTGGGCGTCCCTTGCCGCAAGAGCCTTTCCGACTTTTTCTATTTCATCGGCTACCATCGGCTCTGACAGCGGCTGTTTGCCCGGCCTTTGCAACTGTGAAACGCCGGAGAGATCCCCACCGGGAGCGAGAGACTGTCCGGCCCTATTGGAAGGACTGTCAAGAAAAGAAAAACACGGCAGGCTCCCAGTCCCCTCCGCCGGCGGCATGGTTTTCCGCAGACCGCGGGGCTTATAAGGAAGCGGCGTTTGGAGGGTCTTATAGCCGTCCGGCTTCTGTCCGGATTTCCTCGGGTTCCTTCCTGTCCGGAGGGAAGCCTCTACGGCGGGCTGACCGCTCCGATTGGCCTCTCAAGCGGTTTTCTGCGCTCTGCAAAACCGAATCACACCCGGTTTTTGCTTCCCCGCAGCATACGCATCTCCGGCGGTTCGGGTTGACGCTGTCGCCGGAATATGCTATAACCGGTAGTGACAGTCGTATAGGAGAGCGCCGCCGGGGGGCGCGGACAACCAATCCACCCCAAAAGAGCGCGGAAAGGAAATTGACGAGATGAATCAACTGGACAAACCCACCGCCGGCGATATCGTCGCCATCATGCACACCAGCATGGGGGACATCTCCATCCGGCTTTTCCCGGACAAAACCCCCAAGACCTTTGAAAATTTCACCACCCACGCCAAAAACGGCTATTACGACGGCTTGAAATTCCACCGGGTCATCAAGGATTTCATGATCCAAGGCGGCGATCCGGAGGGTACCGGTCGGGGAGGCGAAAGCATTTGGGGCAGACCCTTTGAGGATGAAACGGATGTGGAGCTGCGCAACTACTGCGGCGCGCTGTCCATGGCCAACGCCGGCCCCAACACCAACGGCAGCCAGTTTTTCATCGTCCAGGCCGCTTCCGCGCCGGACAATATGCTGCGTCAGATGAAGGGCATGACGGCGGAACAGGGATACCCCGCCGAGGTGACCGCCACCTATGAAAAGGTGGGCGGCACCCCATGGCTGGATTTCCGTCACACGGTGTTCGGCCAGGTATACGACGGTATGGACGTGGTACACGCCATCGCCAGCGTCCCCACCGATGGCAACGATATGCCCCGGCAGGAGGTCACCATCACCTCTGTGGAGATCCGGCCCTATGGCTGAGGCGGATTTCCGGCTGCTGTACGCGTTGCTGGACGACCTCACCCCTCTGGCGGGGGATTGCGGCCGGGTCTGCGGGGCCGCCTGCTGTGGCGACTGCCGCCCCGCTGGTCTGACGGAGGGCCCTTGCGGGATGCGTTTGTTTCCGGGGGAAGCGGTCCTGCTGACCGGCCTTCCCGGCTTCACCCTTCTTCCGGACGAAAACGGCGTCTTGCTGGTGTGCGAAGGCCGATGCGACCGGCGGAACCGGCCGCTGGCCTGCCGTTTTTTTCCGCTCTTTCCTCATCTTGACGCGCAGGGGCGGATCCGGGCGGTATACGATCCCCGGGCCTGGCGGGTATGCCCCCTGGTGCGGGAGCACAGTCACGTGCCGCTGCAGCCCGCTTTTGTGCGGGGAGTGCGGCATGTGGGGCGGCTGCTGACGGAGGATCCCGCCTGCCGGGAGGAGCTGCGGCGGCAGGCGGCGGAAATCGACGAGATCAACCGCTTTCTGCGCTTGGAGGAGGGCCGCGCGCCCATCTGCAGAAAATCGCCGTGATGTCCGTGACCACAGGGCGGCGCTGACGGCGCCGCCTCTAAATCTAGAAAGGAACAGGGATTGCTCAATGATGAAAAAAATGATGCGCCTGACCGCCCTTCTGACAGCGGTTGTCCTGAGCGCGGCCGCCGTGGGCGGCTGCGGCGGAGGCTCCTCGGTGGGAACCGTGTACACCGACAAAGAGTACGGTTTTCAACTGGAAAAGCCCGCCGCGGGGGATAAGGTGGCGGTGCTGCACACCTCTATGGGGGATATCTCCATCCGCCTTTTCCCCGAGGCAGCGCCCAAAGCGGTGGAGAATTTTACCGATCTGGCCAAGCAGGGCTACTACGACGGCCTGACCTTCCATCGGGTGATGAAGGATTTCATGATCCAGGGCGGCGACCCGAAGGGGGACGGCACCGGCGGCGAAAGCAAATGGGGGGAGGCTTTCGTGGATGAATTCGATCAGAAGCTGATGAATCTTCGCGGCTCTCTGTCCATGGCCAACTCCGGTCCGGATACCAACGGCAGCCAGTTCTTCATCAACCAGGCAGGACCGGACGGCAGCACGGCGGCGGAGCTTAAGGAGCTGTACGAGCAGCGGCATGAGCAGTTTCCCGCCACGAAAAAGGCTTTCAAGGAGCAGTATGCTTCCCAGTATTCCAATTGGGAGGAACTCTTCAACCAGTATTACTACGATGCCCCCGTTCCCAAGCTAGTGCCCGACGAGGTATGGGAGCTGTATGCGGAACACGGTGGAAACATCCATCTGGACGGCGCCTGGCGGCAGGACGATAAAGGGCACACGGTGTTTGGACAGGTATACGACGGTATGGATGTGGTGGATGCCATCGCGGCGGTGAAAACCGACGAGGAAAGCGGCAAGCCGGTGGAGAATGTGCTCATCAACAGCATTGAAATCCTGGAATATACGGCATAGCATAACGGCAGCGGACAAAAAGAAGCGGCGTGGGTACCCACGCCGCTTCTTTTTGTTGTTGTAAGCGCCCCCGGCAGAGCCTTTCCGGCTTTGCCGGCGGATATTGACTAGGGAAACCACCCGCAGCGCCGGCTTTTGTTTTCAGCATCGAGCGAAGAGAGCCGCCCCCCAAAAGCCCACCTCGCCAAAAAACGAAGAGTAGACGAGGTCTGCCCCCTCAAGGGATAGCGGGGCAAGTGGTACAAGAAAAACTTTCCGTGTGTCTTGCGACGATTACCGACAACCGGCTCTTTAGGAC
>CAKTTT010000228.1 GCA_934615635.1 uncultured Eubacteriales bacterium
CCGCTGAATAAAAGGGAAAACAAAGGCATTGTATCCGCCGCCGCTATCTGCTATGATGAGGACAAAAGACCGTCGATAAGGAGGAATTCTTCATGCCGATGCCATGGTATCACGAATCTCCCGCCCATCTCCATGTGGGAACCCTGGAAAACCGGGCTTATTATATTCCCCACGCCACGGCGGCGGAGGCACTGGATACCCCGGAGCAATCCGCCCGCTGCCGGGTGCTGGACGGCGAATGGGCTTTCCAGTATTACGGGAGTGTCCATGAGCTGCCGCCCGATTTTCCCGCCGCCTGCTTCCAGCCGGAGGCCGAAAGGGACATGGACCGCATCCCCGTCCCCTCCGCCTGGCAGAATCACGGGTATGACCGTCAGCAGTACACCAACATCCGCTATCCCTTTCCTTTCGATCCCCCCTATACCTGCTGGGACAACCCCTGCGGTGTTTATCTGCGCCGGTATGAGGATCATCCCGACGGACTGGACCGCTTCCTCTATTTTGAAGGGGTGGACTCCTGCCTATACGTATGGCTCAATGGCGTTTTTATCGGCTACAGCCAGGTGTCCCATTCTCCCAGCGAATTCGATATCACCGCGGCTACGGCGGACGGCGTCAACACCCTGGCGGTGCTGGTGGTGAAATGGTGCGACGGCAGCTATCTGGAGGATCAGGACAAGCTGCGGATGTCCGGCATTTTCCGTCAGGTTCTGCTCCTCCGCCGCCCCCGGGCCAGGGTGCAGGATTACTGCGTTACCGCCGAGCCTGACGAGACGCTGCAAACCGCCGCCGTGCGGATACGTCTGCAAAAAACAGAGCCCGGCCTGCCGGTTCGCTGCACCCTGCTATCGCCCGACGGCGGCCCGGTCGCCGTTGGTGTGATACAAGGGGAGGAAACAGCCTTCACCCTGCGGCAGCCCGTGTTGTGGAACGCGGAGCAGCCCCGGCAATACCGGCTGCTGCTGGAAACGGAGGAGGAGACCCTCCTCCAGCCGGTGGGAATACGCCGGGTGGAAATCCGCAACGGCGTGCTGACCATCAACCGGACCGCCGTCAAATTCCGGGGCGTCAACCGCCACGACAGCGACCCGGTCACCGGCTGCGCCGTCACACGGGAGCAGGCCCTGGCCGATCTGCGCCTGATGAAAGCGCATAACATCAACGCCATCCGTACCAGTCATTATCCCAACGCCCCCTGGTTTCCCCAGCTTTGCGCGGCATATGGCTTCTATCTTGTGGCCGAGGCGGATCTGGAATGCCACGGTGCGGAGGCGGTGACGGACAGCCGCCGCAGCCCGGAGGAGCGGTTTTGCCAATTGGCGGCGGATCCCGCCTTCCGGGAGGCCTTTCTGGACCGGGTGCGTCGCTGCGTGATCCGGGATCGGAACTGCGCCGCCGTGGTGATCTGGTCCCTGGGCAACGAATCCGGCTACGGTGAAAACTTCGAAGCGGCCGCCCGGTGGGTCAAGGACTGCGACCCCACCCGGCCGGTGCATTATGAGGGGTGCCTTTTCCGGGATAGGAGCCGGGAAAACGATCTCTCCTGTCTGGACTTTTACAGCCGCATGTACCCCTCTCTCGCGGAAATCGAGTCCTATTTCGCCGGCGCGCCGGATAAGCCCATGATTCTGTGCGAATATATCCATGCCATGGGCAACAGCTCGGGGGATGCGGAGGATTATCAGACGCTGATCAACCGCTACGACGGCCTGTGCGGCGGCTTTGTGTGGGAATGGTGCGACCACGCGGTGCTGTTGGGCCGCACGCCGGACGGACGGCCCCGCTACGGCTACGGCGGGGACTTCGGGGATATCCCCAACGATGGAAATTTCTGTGTGGACGGGCTGGTTTCCCCCGACCGGCAGCCCCACACCAGCCTGCTGGAATATAAAAATGTCATCCGGCCGGTCCGCGCGTCCTGGACGGATGAGAGCCGCACCGCGATTGCTCTTCACAATTATCTGGATTTTACCCCGCTGGACGCTCTGCAGGCGGAATATGAGATCACCCAGGACGGCCGCGTGACGGCCGGCGGCCGGATCGACCTTCCCGCCGTGCCACCTCATGGCGACGGCGTGCTCCCCCTCCCGGCCGGAATCCCCTCTTCCGGCACCGTCCGGCTGCGGCTGATCTACCGCAGCAAAACGGCCGACGGCCTGCTTCCCGCCGGATGGGAAAGAGGCTTCGATCAGCTCACCGTCCGCGAGGAACGCCGGCCGCTTCCCTCGCCGCTTCCCGGCGGCATCCGGATGGAGGAAAGCCCCCGGAATATCCGCCTGGAGGGCGACGGGTTTTCCTATGTGTTTTCCAAAAGGACCGGCCTGCCCCTGCAACTGGAAAAAGGCGGCCTCCCTCTTTTCGCCCGTCCTGTGGAATGGAACCTCTGGCGGGCTCCGCTGGACAACGACCGTTATGTCCGCGATTCCTGGGAAACGGCCGGCTTCAGTCGTCCCATCCCCAGGGTTTCGGCATATGAAGCCGGGGAGGAAAAGGGCTGCACCGTTTTGCGCTTTCGGGTATCTTTAGGGGCGGTCAGCACCCGCAATATGCTGGAGGCCCTGCTCTGCTGGAGCGTGGGAGCAGACGGCCTGCTCCGGCTGGATTCCCGCTGTCTCCTCGCTCCCGGCCTGCCGCCGATGCCCCGACTGGGACTGCGTTTCTTTTTACCGGAAGCCTTCGGGCAGGTGGTATACGACGGCCTCGGTCCCACCGAAAGCTATATCGACAAGCATCATGCCTGCTGGCGGCAGCGTTTTGCCTCCACGGCGGAGGGGATGCATACCGACTACATCCGTCCGCAGGAAAACGGCAGCCGCTGCGGCTGCACGGAAATCACGCTGACCAACGCCAAAGGAGAGGGGCTGCGGGTACGGGGGAGCGACGCCTTTTCCTTCAGCGCGTCCCCCTACACACAAGAGGAACTGGCCGCCAAGGGACACACTACCGAACTGGTGAAAAGCGGCTTCACGGTGCTGTGC
>CAKTTT010000229.1 GCA_934615635.1 uncultured Eubacteriales bacterium
CTGGTACTCAAGACGCAGGGAAGATGGATTTTCTGCGCCGCTTATCCTGCGACCCATTAACGGACGTGGCCTCGTCTGCTGTTCGTTTTTCTGCCATTTGGGTTTGTTTATCAGCGTCTTCCTTTTGCCCCCATGCTTGAAGCGAAAGCTGACGAGGCGCTTTCCCCGGCAGAGCCGGTGGATCCCTAACCCCTAAAATGCGCCCCTGTGCTGCGGCACAGGGGCGCATTTTGCAAAATTGGCGGCGCTTAAGCGCCGGACATATCGAAACGCAGCAAGTGAGCGGCGGATTTGGCAGTAATCCGGACCAAATCCGGCCCGATTTCCGCCGCATCCCTGGCGGAGAGGGAAACGCCCCCCAGCTCCGCCTCCCCCTCTATCACCACCAGATAGGACTGGCGGCCGGGAAAAACATGAAATTCCAGGGATTTCCCGCCGGTAATGGCCGCCGCATATAGGGAGACATCCTGACGGATCGTTATGGGCGCTTTCCCCTGTGTGCCGGAGACAAGGGAGAGCCAGCGATTTTCCCGCGCCCCCCAGGGAAAGCAAACGGCATCGTACCGGGGAGGGTACCCCGGCTTGTCCGGAGGAATCCCAATTTGCAGCAGCCTCAGGAGCGACCGTCCCTCGTTGCGTTCGCTATGGAACAGACCGGTGCCGGCGCTTATATATTGCAGTTCGCCCCGGCCCAGCACCCAGTGGTTTTTTAGGCTGTCGGCATGGGTCAGCTCGCCGCCGGCCACGTAGGTGAGGATTTCCATATCCCGATGGAAGTGGGTGTCGAAACCGAAACCGGGCTGGATCAGCTCGTCGTTGAGAACCTGCAGGCAGCCGAACGGGGGGGTATCGGGACCGGCATATTCCGCGAAGGGAAAGTGGAACCAGCAGGTCAGCCAGCCCCGCTCGCTGCGTCCCATGCGGTTATGATCGATTTTGCGAATCATAGGGGTATACGTCCCTCCTTTGGGGAAAAGGCGGCTGCAAACGTGGAGCGTTTGCAACCGCCTTTTTCGGTTTTCAGTGATCTCCCCGCAGCAGGTTGTCCGCATAGTTCCGGAGGTCCTCCTCCGTACAGATGGCCTGCGAGCGATCCTGGATCATCTCCTGGGCGTAGTCGGGCAGAGAGGCAAAGTACTGCCTGGCCCCGGCGCAGTGGAAAATCAGGCTCTGAAGATCCGCGTATTTCTGCTCCATCCGGTTGCTTCCCCTTTCAGAAAAATTGCTGCAGCCGCCGCACATAGGCCTGCATTTCCTCAAATGAGCCGATGTCCCGGTCTGCGATCTTCTTTTTGTATTCCTCCGGCAGCGATTGATAATATTCGTAGCAGCTCAGATTTTGATCCAGAAGATCGGATAACCCGAGCTGATAACTGCCTTCCAGCATACTGTATCACCCCGCGATTATTGTTCGCTTTTCAGGGGTCGAATGCGTTGGTAAAAATTGAAAGTGAAAAATTTCCAGATGGGTGAGAGCGGGAGGCGGCGGGCGATGCCGCTCAAGCGAAGGCAGGAACCGCCGGGGCGTTTTTTCATATATTGTTAAAAAGACTATGCTGGAAAGGCGGGAAGAACGATGGAAGAAAACAAAGCGCCGCTTTACGACGAGGAGGGCCGTCTGCTGGAGGAGTCCTTCATGCCGGAGGAAGGCATGGGGGAGCTGGAAAAGGAGGAAAGGCAGGAGAAGGGGGAGAAGGGGAAATGAGCAAGAAATTCTGCATCGATCAGGGGCATTATCCGGGCGGAAACAAGGGCGTCTGCCCGGATTATTACGAGGGCAACCGTATGTTTCAGCTCGGCCTTTATTTAAAAGAGGAATTGGAAAAGTACGAGGGCTTTTCCGCGATTCTCACCCGTAAAACGGTGGAGGACAATCCGGATCTGGCGGACCGGGGAAGCATGGCGATCGAAAATGGCTGCCAGGTGTTTGTCTCCCTGCATACCAACGCCTATTCCAGCCCCGCCGCCTGCGGCGTATCGGTGATCTATTCCCTCAAGCGCCCGGATACCAAGGCTTTCGGATCTACCATCGGGCGGGATATCGCGGCGCTTATGCGGCAGGGCGACGGGGTGACCTATTTCCGGAGCGCCTATACGCGGACCTATCCCGGCACCACGGACACCGACTATTACGCCGTTATCCGCAACGCCGTGCGGGGGGATGTGGTGAAATACGCCTATATCCTGGAGCAAGGCTTTCACACCAATCCCAGTGAATGCGCCTGGCTCAGTGATGACGACAATCTCCGGGCGCTGGCGCAGACGGAAGCGGCGGCTTTCGCCAAGCTGTTCGGCGCCGTGATCCCCGATCCGGAGCCGGAACCCGGCTATATCCTTTACACGGTGGCGCGGGGAGACACGCTCATCGGCATCGCCCGGCGGTACGGCACCACGGCGGAGGAGCTGGCACGGATCAATGGACTGGAGAATCCCAGCTTGATTTATCCCGGCCAAAAGCTGAAAATCCCCCGGCTGGACGGCGGACCGCAGCCGGAACCTCAGCCCACCTATGTGGAGTATACGGTGGCGCGGGGAGACACGCTCATCGGCATCGCCCGGCGGTACGGCACCACGGCGGAGGAGCTGGCGCGAATCAATGGACTGGAGAATCCCAGCTTGATTTATCCCGGCCAAAAGCTGAAAATTCCCCAGCCCGGCGGGAACCAGCCCGCGCCCGCCTTTACGGTGGGGGAGAAGGTCCGGGTACGGCCGGGAGTGACCACCTTCGCCGGCGGCGCCAGCATGGCCGCCTGGGTGCGGGAGGTTCTGCTCTATGTCCGGCAGATCGAGGGCGAGGTGATCCTGGTGAGCACAGAGCCGGTTCTCAACGTGTATACCGGCCGGGTTCTGGCCAAGGATCTGATGAAAGCGTAACCGCCAAGCCTGTCGCGGCGGGCATGGGTGAAAACACCCCCGCGAGCCGCTGGAGCGGCCCGCGGGGGTGTTTTGTAAACCGGATGCAGGAAGGTTGTCGCC
>CAKTTT010000230.1 GCA_934615635.1 uncultured Eubacteriales bacterium
ACGTATTGGTCGGGATAAACCTTCTGCGGGAGGGGCTGGATCTGCCGGAGGTTTCCCTGGTGGCGATCCTGGACGCGGACAAGGAGGGTTTCCTGCGCTCGGAGACCTCCTTGATCCAGACCATCGGCCGCGCCGCCCGGAACGCCCAGGGACAGGTTATCATGTACGCGGACACGGTGACTCCCTCCATGGAGCGAGCCATCCGGGAGACCAATCGCCGGCGGGAAATCCAGATGCAGTATAATCTGGAACACCATATCACCCCCAAGACCATCATCAAGGAGGTCCGGGACGTCATCGAGATCACCGCCAAGGACAAGAAGGCTGATAAGCCAGACAAGCGCCTCACTCGAGCGGAGCGGATACAGCTCATCGATCAGTTGACCAAGGAGATGAAAAACGCCGCCCGGCTGCTGGAGTTTGAACACGCCGCGTATTTGCGGGACCGGATAGAAAAGCTGCGGAACATGAAATAGGAGGGACGGGTTTGGTCATTCAAAAGGCGACCGGCGCCGATCTGCCGGAGCTGCGGGAGCGGGATCGCTGGATTTCCAGCCGGGAGCTGGAGCGTAAAATCGCCCGGGGAGAGGTTTATGTCCTGCGTGAGGGGGAGGCTTTCGTGGGCTGGCTGCGCTACGGCCTGTTTTGGGACAACACCCCTTCCTATATATGCTGCATATCGCGGAGGGAAGCCGGGGCAGGGGCTACGGCACCCGGGCCATGGAATACTGGGAGGAGGATATGCGGCGTTTGGGATACGGGCTGGTGATGACCTCCTCCGCCTCCACCGAGACGGCCCAGCATTTTTACTATAAGCGGGGCTATCGCGCGGCAGGCGGTTTTATGCCGGCGGATGAGCCGCTGGAGCTGCTGTTTATCAAAAAGTTTTAGGAAAAGGAAATTACGGCTATGCAGAATACGAAGCTGATCGTCAAGGGCGCCCGGGAGCACAATCTGAAAAATGTGGATCTGGAAATTCCTCGGGATAAGCTGGTGGTCTTCACCGGCATCTCCGGGTCGGGGAAATCTTCCCTGGCCTTCGACACCATTTACGCCGAAGGCCAGCGGCGATATGTGGAGAGCCTCTCCTCCTATGCCCGGCAGTTTCTCGGCCAGATGGAAAAGCCGGATGTGGATTACATCGAGGGGTTGTCTCCCGCCATCTCCATCGATCAGAAAACCACCTCCAAGAACCCCCGGTCCACGGTGGGCACTGTGACGGAGATCTATGACTATCTGCGGCTGCTGTTTGCCCGCATCGGCATCCCCCATTGTCCGGTCTGCGGCCGGGAAATCCGCCAGCAGACGGTGGATCAGATCGTGGACAAGATCCTGGAGCTGCCGGAGGGAACCCGCATCCAGGTGCTGGCGCCGGTGGTCCGGGGCCGGAAGGGAGAGCATCTCAAGGAATTTGAGAACGCCCGCAAGGCCGGCTACGTCCGGGTGCGGGTGGACGGCAATATCTACGATCTGTCCGAAACCATCGGCCTGGAGAAGAACAAGAAGCACACCATCGAGATCGTGGTGGACCGGCTGGTGATCCGGGAGGATATCAAGGGGCGGCTGGCGGACTCCATTGAAACAGCCACTGGTCTGTCGGGCGGTATCCTGTCGGTGGACGTGATCGGTGGGGAGGAGCTGACCTTCTCCCAGAATTATTCCTGCCCGGAACACGGGGTCAGCATTGAGGAGCTGTCCCCCCGGATGTTTTCCTTCAACAATCCCTTCGGCGCCTGTCCCAAATGCACCGGCCTGGGGGTTTTCATGTCTATGGACCCGGACCGGATCATTCCCAACCACAGCCTGTCCATCCGGGGCGGGGCCATCACCGCCAGCGGCTGGAGCTACGCCGAGGGCGGCACCATCGCCCAGATGTATTACGAAGGGCTGGCGGCCCACTACGGTTTTTCCCTGGACACGCCGGTCAAGGATCTGCCGAAAAAAATCGTGGATATCCTGCTGTACGGCACCAAGGGGGAGAAGATCCGGCTGGTGCGGCAGAAGGAATACGGACACGGGGAATACATGACGGAATTTGAGGGGGTCCTCAACAATCTGCAGCGGCGGTATAGGGAAACAACCAGCGAATGGATGCGGGAGGAGCTGGAGGAATATATGAGCGAGATCCCCTGCCCGGAATGCCATGGGGAACGGCTGCGGCCGGAAAGCCTGGGCGTGACGGTGGGGGGGATCAACATCGCCTCCCTCTCCCGTATGTCGGTGGTGGATGCGCTGGATTTTATCGGCTCCATCGACCTGACCGAGCGGGAGCACATGATCGGCGATCGCATCCTCAAGGAGATCCGGGAGCGGCTGGGATTTCTCCAGAGCGTGGGGCTGGAATATCTGACCCTGTCTCGGGCGGCCGGAACCTTGTCCGGCGGAGAGAGCCAGCGCATCCGCCTGGCTACCCAGATCGGCTCCTCTCTGATGGGGGTGCTGTATATCCTGGACGAGCCTAGCATCGGCCTGCACCAACGGGACAACGACAAGCTGCTGGCCACCCTGCGGCGGCTGCGGGATCTGGGCAACACTCTGATTGTGGTGGAGCACGACGAGGATACCATGCGCAGCGCCGACTGGATCGTCGACGTGGGGCCCGGAGCGGGCATACACGGGGGCAGCATCATCTGTTCCGGACCGGTGGAGGAGATCTGCGCCTGCAAGGAATCGGTGACCGGCCAATATCTCAGCGGCCGTAAGAAGATCCCGGTGCCGGAGCGGCGCCGTCCGGGGAGCGGCAAGCTGCTGACCGTGGTGGGCGCGACGGAGAACAACCTGAAAAATATCGACGTATCCTTTAAATTGGGCGCTTTCAACTGCGTCACAGGGGTTTCGGGATCTGGAAAATCCTCCCTGGTGAACGAAATCGTCTACAAGCGTCTGGCGGCGGATCTCAACGGCGCCCATACCCGCCCGGGTGCTCATAAAGAGATCCGGGGTCTGGAACACCTGGAC
>CAKTTT010000231.1 GCA_934615635.1 uncultured Eubacteriales bacterium
TTATAATCCCGCAGTGCGCGGCGGATGGCGGTTTCATCCATAACATACAGCGGCGTTCCGTACATCTCCGCCAGTTCGACGGCATCACAGCCGCCGATGGTCAGGTGTCCTCGTTCATTCACGTCCAGGCAATCGGAATAAAACATCTTCTTCCTCCCGTCCTGCGTGGTCGGAACCCCATTGTACCGCCAAGCATAACATGTCTCAAATTTTTCCTATCTTGTTCTTCATCATGTCGCTGTTTTCCACTTTTCCGGTTCTCTACAGCGCCCTAATCCTCTTCGCAGACCGACCGCAGAATCTCCCGCAGCTCATCGGCGTTTTCGCCCTTCTCCGCGGAAAAGGGGACCATGGTCAGCCCGGTGTAGTCTGCCAGCTCCTCTTCCAAGGCCGCCAGCCGCTCGCGTCTTTGCGATTGGTTCAGCTTGTCCGACTTGGTGAGGACCAACACGAACGGGATCTCCGCTTCCGTCAGGAAATCGATCATCAGCCGGTCGTCCGCCGTGGGCGGGTGGCGCATATCGATCAACTGCAGCACCAGCCTCAAATCCCGGTCCGCCTGCAGATACCCCTCGATCAGGCTGCCCCAACGGCGTTTTTCCTCCCTGGAAACCTTGGCGTAGCCATAGCCGGGCAGATCCACCAGCCTCGCCCGATCCAGGCGGTAAAAATTCACGGTGGCGGTTTTCCCCGGAGTGGCGCTGGTTCTGGCCAGGCCCTTGCGGTTGAGCAGACGATTGATCAGGGAGGATTTGCCCACGTTGGACCGGCCGGAAAACGCCACCTCCGGCAGCTCGGGCTGCGGGAGCTGATCCAACCGCGCCGCGGAGGATTCAAAAACCGCGGATTCCCATTTCACAAGCCCTCTCCCCCTTCTTTCGTTCTGCTTTCACCCCGTTACTGCGTAACGGATGCCGCCGGCGACGCCGGAATCGGCAACGGCGGCAGCGTCTCCGCCGACGATCCCGATGGTTCGCTTCTGCCCGGGTCGGCGGTCAGCGCAGTTTGGATCACCGTATCCAGATGGGAAGCCGTGACAAAACGCAGCCCCTCCCGCACTACCTTTTCCACATCGGCCAGATCGGGCTCGTTTTCCGCCGGAATGATCACCGTTTTCATATGATGGGTATACGCGGCCATGGTTTTTTCCCGTAGGCCGCCGATGGGCAGCACCCGTCCCCGCAGGCTGATTTCCCCCGTCATCGCCACATCCCGCCGGACGGGTATACCGGTCAGAGCGGAAACGATGGCCGTCGCCATGGTGACGCCCGCCGAAGGGCCGTCTTTGGGGACCGCCCCCTCGGGAACATGGATGTGCACATCCTTGGTTTTGTAAAAGTCCCGGTCGATATGCCAGTCGGAAGCCCGGGAACGCACATAGCTGATGGCGGTTCTGGCGGATTCCTTCATCACGTCGCCCAGGGAGCCGGTCAGTTCGATCTTGCCGCTGCCCTCCAGAATCGCCACTTCCACCGGCATGGTTTCCCCGCCCACCGCCGTCCAGGCCAGGCCGTTGACCACCCCGATTTCATCCTGCAGCGATTCCGTATCCGGCTTATACCGGCGGGGCCCCAGAAGGCCCTCCAAATCCTGATTGTGGAGGGAAACCGATTTGACCTCCCCCGACACCAGCTTCACCGCCGCTTTGCGGCAGAGCTTGCCGATCAACCGCTCCAGGGTGCGGACACCCGCCTCCCGGGTATAGCCGTCGATCAGCTCCCGGAGCGCATCGTCCGCCAAGCGGAACTGCCGCAGGTTCATGCCGTTTTTCTTCACCTGCTTTTTCAGCAGATGGCGGCGGGCGATCTGAAATTTTTCCTCTGCCGTATAGCTGCTCAGCTCGATGACATCCATCCGGTCGTATAACGGAGCGGGGATGGCGTCGGCGTTGTTGGCCGTGGTGATGAACAGAACGTCCGACAGATCAAAGGGAAGCTCCAGATAATGGTCGACAAAGGCGCTATTCTGCTCGGTATCCAGCACCTCCAGCATAGCAGAAGAGGGATCGCCCCGCATATCGTTGCCCATCTTGTCGATTTCATCCAGGAGAATCAGCGGATTGGCGGAGCCTGCGTGACGGATGGCGTTCATGATCCGCCCGGGCATAGCGCCTATGTAGGTTTTCCGATGGCCCCGGATATCTGCCTCATCCCGCACGCCGCCCAGGGATACCCGGACGTATTTCCGCCCCATGGCCGCCGCGATGGACCGGGCGATGGAGGTCTTCCCCACGCCGGGAGGTCCCACCAGACAAATCACCTGTCCCTTGGATTCTTTCGCCAGGCTGCGCACCGCCAAAATTTCCAGGATCCGCTCCTTGACCTTTTCCATGCCGTAGTGATCCCGATCCAGAATTTTTCTGGCGGAGGTCAGCTCCAGGCTGTCCTTGGTGACAATCCCCCAGGGGATCTCCAGGCAGGTGTCCAGATAATTGCGCACCACGGTGGCTTCATGTGAGCCAAAGGGCATTTTGGAAAGTTTGTCGCACTCTCCCAGCAGCTTCCTGCGGTTTTCTTCGCTGAGCTGCAGCTTGTTGATCTTCTCCCGGTATTCGTCCGCTTCCTCCAGGGGATTGTCCGCCTCGCCCAGCTCGGAGGAGATGACCCGCATCTGCTCCCGCAGATAATATTCCTTCTGGTTGCGGTCGATCTGCTCGTGGACCTGCTCCTGGATATCCCGCTCTACCTCCAGCACGGAGCTTTCCCGCTCCAGCAGCACCAGCAGTTTCTCCATCCGCTTTTCCACCGAGATCGTTCCCAGTATTTCCTGCTTCTCCTCCACCGGAAGAGCAGTGTTGGAGGCGATATAATCCGCAAGATAGCCCGGTTCCTCCGCCGCCGCCACGCCCATCAGCACATCCGGTGCCATTTTGGAGGTCAGGGCGGCATACCCCTCGAAACGGGCGCGGCATTCCCGCACCATGGCCTCCCGGCGCAC
>CAKTTT010000232.1 GCA_934615635.1 uncultured Eubacteriales bacterium
GTCCTGACGGCTGCGGGCGGCCACATACACCTCACAGCCCAGTATCGGCTGTACCCCCGCCTTTTTCGCCGCCTTGTAAAAATCGACCACGCCGTACATCACGCCGTGATCGGTGATGGCCACCGCCTCCTGCCCCAGCGACTTGGCCCGCTCCACCAGCTCCCGAATACGGCAGGCGCCGTCCAGCAGGCTGTATTCGCTGTGTACGTGCAGATGTACGAAACTCATGGTCCACCTCTTCCCTCTAGGTATGTAGGCTCCTTATGGAATGTCTGCGCCTTTAGCGGGAGACCCCGCTGCTTCCCGGCAATCCATGGGCAGACAGTTGGCCGTCGGCAGCGTCTTTTCAGGACAGCTTGTCCGCAAATTCCACGATCCGCCGCAGCCGGTGATTCACCCCCGACCGGCTCAGCCGTTCCGGCAGCAGATCCGACAATTCCCGCAGGGATATTTCCGGGTGCTCCAGCCGCAGCCGGGCCAGCTCCCGCAGCTCCTCCGGCAGCGCCTCCAGCCCGCAGGAGGCCTGGATTTTCCGCACCGCTTCCACATGGACGGCCGCCGCCGCCACCGTTTTATCGATATTGGCGCTTTCGCAGTTGGTGATCCGATTGGCCTTGTTGCGGATATCCTTGAGAATTTTAATGTTCATCAGCTCCAGGGAGGCATCCTGCGCGCCCATCAGGGTGAGAATGTCCTCGATCTGTTCGCTTTCCTTGAAATACACCACATTGCCCCCCGCCCGGCGCACCATACGGGGAGAAAAATCCTGCTCCCCCAGCAGAGCCATCAGATCCCGGCTGAGATTATGGGTGGGCACGCTGAACTCCATATGGTAATCCGCTTTAGGGTCGGTCACCGCGCCGCAGGACAGAAAAGCGCCCCGCAGATAAGCGGCGGCGCAATCGTCACACTCCAGATTGGCGCGGTTGAGGCGCACCGTCACCTCCCCCGCCGTGTGGCCGAACCGCTCCAGCACCCGGCGGCGCTGCGCCTCCTCCTCCACCGTCACTATATAATAGGCCTTCCGCTTTTCCATTTCGGGAGGCGCCGCAGCGGTCAGCGGCGGAATCCCGCATATCTCCGGTACCAGCCGGGTGTAAAGGCCGGCCACCGCATCGTTTTCCGTCTGCAGGGATATGGAGCCGCCGGTGAAGGCATGGCCCATCTGCAGCAGCCCGTAAGCCTCCGCGGCCCGACAGCAGGTCTTTTCCGGCAGCAGACCCGCCAGCTCCTTTTTCACATCGGATGAAAAGGACATCTCTCCCCCTCCTTCCCAAAAGCGGCCCGTCGTCACATTTTCTGGATATCCCGGTGATTCACCATCACCCGCCGGCCGCTTTCCGCAATATGCTTCGCCAGCTCCTCGGTCAGCGTCACCGAGCGATGCTTGCCCCCGGTGCAGCCGATGGCAATCACCAACTGGCTTTTTCCCTCGTTGCAGTATAAGGGAATCAGATAATCGATCAGATCATACAGCCGCTTCTGCAGCCCGGCGGTTTCCTCCCGCTCCAGCACGAACCGGCGGACGTCCGGGTCCAGTCCCGTCTTCTGCTTCAGCTCATCCACATAAAAGGGGTTGGGCAGGCAGCGCACGTCCAGCACCAAATCCGCCTCCGCCGGATACCCGTATTTGAAGCCGAAGGACATACACTGCACCACCATGGCGATGGTGGAATCCCCCAGAAAAAGGCCGGTGATCCGCTGCTTGAGCTGGGCGGGAGACAAATGGGTGGTATCGATAAGGTAATCCGTGCGGGAGCGGGCGGGCTTGAGCAACTCCCGTTCCCGCTGAATCGCCGCCATCACCGAGCCGCCGCTCTCCTCCGCCAAGGGATGCTGCCGCCTCGTTTCCTTGTAGCGGCGGGCCAGTACCTGATCGCTACACTCCAGAAACAGGATCTTATAATCCCCGCCCTGTTTTTTCAGCTCGTCCAGGCCCTCGAACAAATCATTGAACAGCTCGCCGCCCCGGGCGTCGATCACCAAGGCCACCCGCTCCATCTTGTCTCTGGACTGCAGGCAAAGCTCCGCGAACTTGGGCAGCAGCTTGGGCGGCATATTGTCCACGCAATAAAACCCGATATCCTCCAAGGCGTTGACCGCCCTGGATTTGCCCGCCCCCGAAAGGCCGGTCACAATTACAAATTCCACTTCTATTGCCATCCTTTCCAGGAGGTTCCTCGCTGCTTTTCATCTATCATCCGGTTCGCCCACAAAACGGACCTCCGGCTCCAGCCAAACGCCGTGGGCTGCATGGACTCGCTCCCTCACCTGCCGCGCCAGCTCCCTGACATCGGCACTGGTGGCGCCGCCGCGGTTGATGAGAAAGCCCGCGTGCTTTTCGCTGACCTGCGCGCCGCCCACGGTCAGCCCCTTGAGGCCGCAGCCCTCGATCAATGTGCCGGCGAACAACCCCGGCGGCCTTTTGAAAAAGCTGCCGGCACTGGGATATTCCAGCGGCTGCTTTTCCCGCCGGCGGCGCATGAATTCTTCCATCCTGGCCCCGATAGCGGCCGGATCGTCCGTGGTCAATTCCACAGTAACAGCCGTTACTATTTCGCCGTTTTCCATCAGATCACTGTGCCGATAGGACAAACACAGGGAGGACGCCGGATAGTCCCGGATCTCCCCCGCTTCCGTAACCGCCTGCACCCGGGTCATCACGTCCTTCATTTCTCCGCCGTAGGCGCCTGCGTTCATATACGCCGCCCCGCCGGCGGTACCCGGAATGCCATAGGCAAACTCCAGCCCCGCCAGCCCCTTATCCCGGGCGAAGCGGCAAAGCTGCTTGAGGGGAACGCCTGCGGGACAGATGATCTCCACCCGCCCGTCCGGCTTCCTGCCGGTCTCCCGCGGTCCCGCCGCCTCCGACAGCCGCAGCGTCACTCCCCTGATGCCGCCGTCGTCCACCAGCAGATTGGAGC
>CAKTTT010000233.1 GCA_934615635.1 uncultured Eubacteriales bacterium
GCATATATGCAGCCTCCTGTTTTTGGCTTCATAAGGCAAGCACTGACAGTGCCAGGAGAGAAGAAAAAGCTTAAGCTATGGACAAAAAAGGAACTCCCCGATAGAGGAAAGGTAAGGTCTGCCAACCCAACCAAAACTATCGGGGAGATCTTTTTCGTGATTTAGCTGTTCTTCATGATCACGCTTTCCACGACGTTGGCCACGTCCTCGCAGGCGTCGCAGCACTTTTCCAGCCGGTCGAATATCTCCCGCCAGACCATCAGTTCCACCGGATCCTTGCTGCCCAGATAGAGCTTGCGCACCGCCTTCATATACAGCTTGTCGCCTTCCTCCTCCAGCCGGTTGATCTCCACAATGCTTTCGTGAATGGAGCCGGATTTGCGGAAGTTGTGGAACTCCTTCATGGCGTCCTTCATCGTGTCGCAGCATTTGACGATCAGCTTGGCGAAATCCAGCGCCTCATCCCGGATGGACTGGACGTTGAACATATACGCCCGCATCAGCACGTCCTCGATGGCGTCGGTGACGTTGTCGATATATTGGATCAACTGCATGATGTCCTCCCGCTCCAGCGGGGTGATGAAAGCCTTGGAAAGCTCCTGCATCATATCGTGTTTGGCGATGTCCGCCGTATGCTCCACGACGTGCAGCTCCTTCATCCTTTCCTGGAGGGTTTCGGCGTCAAAATTTTTCAGCGTCTCCTCCAGCATGGCGGCGGATTTGCAGGAAAACTTCACCGCCTGCACGAACATGTCGAAATAATCGAAATCTTTTTTCTTACCCATTTGGCGACTCCCGTCCTTTCTATGCCCTGCAGCCGCAGGGGCGCAGAGGCTTCAACAAAAGCAGATGGCGGCGGCGCGGGCCGCCGAGGCTAAAACACCCTCATGAACAGCCAGGCCATCAGAAAGCCGATGACGCCGCAGCCGGGAAAGGTCAGCACCCAGGTGAGCACCATCTCCTTGACCACCGACCAATTGACCGAGGAAAGCCGCTTGGCCGCGCCCACGCCCATGATGGCGGTGGTTTTGGTGTGGGTGGTGCTGACGGGAAAGCTGGCCAGAGAGGAGATCAACAGGCAGCCGGCAGCGGCCAGATCGGCGGAAAAGCCCTGGTATTTTTCCAGCTTCACCATATCCATACCCACCGCCTTGATGATGCGGTAGCCGCCGATGGAGGTTCCCACCGCCATAACGACGGAGCAGAGAACCATCAGCCACAGGGGCAGGGAGAAGGTGGCGTCCCCGCCCTGGCCGTTGACTAGGAAGATCCCCAGCATGAAAACGCCCATGAATTTCTGCCCGTCTTGGGCGCCGTGCATGAAGGCCATGGCGGCGCCGCCGGCGATCTGAGCGCCGTTAAAAATCTTGTTGGTTTTCTGCCGTTCCACGTTGCGGAAGAGGAAGGCCGTCAGCTTGGCGACGACATACCCGGCGAAAAAGCCTAAAAAGGTGGAGAGGACCAGGCCATAGATCACCTTGATCCACTGCTCGCCGTTGATACCCTCCAGACCGCCGTGCAGCGCGATGGCCGCGCCGGAAAGGCCGGCGATCAGCGCGTGGCTTTCACTGGTGGGAATCCCGAACCACCAGGCGGCCACCGCCCAGATGACGATAGCGAACAGCGCCGCGCACAGGGCGACCAGGGCTTCATGATTATTGCCGCTGAAATCCACCATTTCGAACACCGTGGTGGCGACGTTGGCGTTGATCATCGTCATCAGCAGCACGCCCAGGAAGTTGAAAACAGCGGCCATGAGGATGGCGGCCCGGGGACCCATGCAGCGGGTGGATACGCAGGTGGCGATGGCGTTGGGAGCATCTGTCCACCCGTTGACAAAGATGACGCCCAGAGTCAGCAGCACTGTGATGAGCAGTGTAGGGTTGGATACCAGCTGCGAGAGAAATTCGCTAAAGGACATAGTGGCGGCAAGAGCAGGCATGACGAAGGATGAACCCATGAAACCGTTCCTTTCCATTTGAGACGTTATAGGCGAACGGAGACGGCAACGGATCGTACGGTTGCCATATTCTCCAATATTATACCGTTTTCTGTCCGCACTGAAAAGAGAAGGAATGCGATTCTCGTTATTCGACAAATTCGATGTTAATCTTTCGTTAATAATGTGTAAAAAACTGGGAATGCCCTGACAACACTTGGCAGAGGACGGAAAAAAAGGTATACTGGGGGTATATACATGTTTAAAGGGGGAAGGGTGATGAAGAGGGTCCGCAAATGGCTGTTTTGGCTGCCGGCCCTGATCGGCTTGCTGCTTTTTTGGTTGCTGCCTCATGCGCCCAAATTGACGGAAGCGGTGTTTTCCCGTTTTCTTTTCCGGGTGATATCGGTGCCGCTGGGCGCCTTGGTGGCGGCCTTTCCCCTTTCCTTGACGGAATGTCTGGCGGTACTAGCCCTGCCGTTATTCCTTCTTCTGCTGGTGCTGTGGATTCGGCGACTGAAGCGGAGCAGTAACCGCCGCCGCTTGTTGGGAAGGAGCATACGGGCGGTGGGATGGGGGCTGTCCTCCGCTTTTTTGCTTTACATGATCATGCACGGGGCCAATTTCTATCGGCTGCCCGCGTCGGAGCTGATGGGCATTGATACCAGCATCCGCTCCGCAGATTATCTCCAGCGGGTATGTATCGATCTGGCGGAAAAAGCTTCCGCCGAACGGCTGCTGGTGGAAGAGGATGAAGAGGGCTGCATGAAGCTGTCCCAATCCAAGGCGGCCACCCTGCGTCTGGCGCAGGAGGGCTACAGCAAGCTTTCCCAGGAGTACCCATTTCTATGGGGAGGCGTCTGGCGGGGAAAACCGGTTCTGCTTTCCCATTGGTGGTCCTATACGGGAATTACGGGGATGTACTTCCCTTTTTTGGC
>CAKTTT010000234.1 GCA_934615635.1 uncultured Eubacteriales bacterium
AATCTGTGTCGAATGTCTCATTCTTTTCAAATTTCCTTTACAAAAAATGAAATTCCTTTTCACGGGACCGTCACACGCGGGTGGGATACTAGAACCGTAGTCAGAAGCATAGAATGATACGATGCTATGGAAAGGGAGATCGTTATGACATATCCTTATGATAACAACTGGAACGTCCCGGAGTCCGGCAGCCAGAACAACGGGTGGACAAATCCCACGCAGCCGCAGGAGCCGCCGATGCAGACTGCCTGGAGCGGCAGCAGTTACCATTCTGTCCCTCCGGCGGCCTTCACCCCGCCGACGCCGAAAAAGAAGCGGGGCGGCAGGACGGCGCTGAAGGTGGTAGCCGCGGTCATGGCCTGTATGGTGATCTCGGCCGGCTCCATCGGCGTATTCACCCTTTTGGTCAATAACGGCACCATTCCGTTGGGGCAGACGGAGCAGGATACCGGCTTGTTCGACAGCGGTTCCTCCGGCAGTACGCCCGGTGCGCAGGGCGTGGCCAACACCGGCGGCGAGCTGACCCTGCAGCAGATCGCTCAGAAGCTCATCCCGTCGGTGGTCTGCATACAGAACTACCAGCAAAGCTACCAGGGCGGCTTCGGCCAATCCGCCGGGCTGCAGGAGGCTGGCGAGGGCTCGGGAATCATCGCCACCTCCGACGGCTATATCATCACCAACGCCCATGTGGTGGAAGGAGCCAGCGCCATTCAGGTGGTGCTTTCGGACGGCACCGAATATGAGGCCGCCCTGGTGGGTAGCGATACGGCCTCTGATCTGGCACTGCTGAAAATCGACGCCACCGGCCTGACCGCCGCCGAATTTGGTTCCTCGGAGGATTTGAAGGTGGCGGATATGGTGATGGCGGTGGGGAATCCGGGCGGCATGGCCTTCCAGTCCAGCGTGACCATCGGCTATGTTTCCGGCCTGAATCGTCTGGTAACGGATTCCAACGGCTATACCCAGAGCTTTATCCAAACCGACGCGGCCATCAACCCGGGCAATTCCGGCGGCGCATTGGTGAATATTTACGGGCAGGTAATCGGCATCAACACCGCCAAAATCTCCGACGAGGCCTATGAGGGACTGGGCTTCGCCATCCCCATCGACACCGCGAAGCCCATTATCGAAAGCCTGAAGGAAAACGGCGCGGTCATCCGCCCCATGCTGGGGATCACCGGCCAGTATATCAACGGCCTGACCGCGCGGTATTACAATCTGCCGGAGGGAATGTACATCCAGTCCATCACCAACACGGCGCTGACGGAGGCCGGGGTACAGCCGGGGGATGTGATCACCGCCATCGACGGGCAGACGGTGACCTCCTCCACGACCATCAGCGCGGCGATTGCCGGTAAGAGCGCGGGCGATACGGTAGAGCTGGAGATTGGCCGCCGTGGGGGCAGCACCTTTACCGTAACCGTACCCCTGGTTCAGGCCAGCGGAAGCTGAGGAAGTCCTGACCGCGGACAGAGCAGGTGGGATGGGCTGGCCCGGAAGAGGGGTCTTCCGATTCAGCCGGTGGTTTCCGCCGCAAACGGCGGCAATAAAAATGCAGGAGTCCGCGCGTGCGGGCTCCTGCATTTACTTTACGGGGGCTAATCGGCTATCTGCATATTGGGGTAGATTTTTTGCATGAATTCGTCCGGGTAAAGATGATCCAGCATTTCGCTCACCGCGTTGGCCGGCGGAACGCCCATCCGCCGGTTGGTCCACCGCCGGACGGCTACAGCGGAGATCAGGATGTTGAAGATCATGAAGACAATGAAGATCCAGGTGATCCACTTGCCGATCCGGTTGGGGAGCTTCTCGATGAGGTTGCTCAGGAAGGGGTAGGTGTTTTTGATGAAGATCATCCCCAGCAGGCCCCAGAACACCGCGTATTGGATGTTGGTCCGCCCACCCAGATTCAGCGGGGTGTCGCTGTATTCCCAGGAGACGGTGCCGAAGGCGATTTCCTGGAACAGAGAGCAGAAATATTCGAAGGCGGCGCCGATGACGGCGCTGACGACGAAAACCAACAGACCGTTGGCGTGGCGCAGCTTATACAGGCAGAGGGTCAGCACGATGCCGCCGAAGCCGTACACCGGGCTGAAGGGACCGTAAATCAGGCCCTTCCGGCTTTCGAAATACCCGTGCTGGACGTAGCACCACACCATCTCCACCCCAAAGCCGATCACACAGCCGATGATGAAGATCCAGACCAGCTTGTAAAAGTTTAAGCCGTGGGCGAAGGAATAGGGATTCCCCTCCGGTTTAGGATGTGTTTTCTTCACATGTCTGCCCGCTGTTTCCTTTGTCAGAGCCACCGTAACGCCTCCTCCTGCACATTCAGCCGCGTCTGCACAGGCGGCTGAAAAAAGGGAACGGCTCAAGGCGCCGTTCCCTGTCCGTTTGTTTATTCTTTTCCGATATAGGCGGAAAGGCCCATCCCCGCTGTCGGGCCCTATTCGATAGAGAGAATGTAGTAGTAAATCGGCTGACCGCCGTTGACCAGGGTGATATCCACGTTATCGCCGACCTTAGCCCGGATTCCCTCCTGAACGGCTTCCGCCTGCTCCTGCGTGATATCCTCCCCGTGGATCAGGGTGATGAAGTTGGTTTCCCTTCCCGCGATCCGGCGGGCGTTCAGCAGGCTTTTGGCTAGCTTTATCGCTGCGTGGCGGATGTCGGTATCGGTGAAGACCAGCTTGCCGTTTTCCAGGGCGAGGATTTCCCCTTCCCGGATGTTGCGGCCGTCGAAATCGCTGTCCCTGGCGGCGAAGGTCACCTGCCCGGTGGACACGTTGTCCGCCGCCTTCATCATGGCGATGAGGTTATCCTC
>CAKTTT010000235.1 GCA_934615635.1 uncultured Eubacteriales bacterium
CAGCAGGGAATTGCTGGCCAGCCGGTTGAGGCCGTGAACACCGGTGTGACTGCACTCTCCGGCGGCATACAAGCGATCCACCGTGGTGTCGCCGTAGACGTTCACGTCGATCCCCCCCATCAGGTAATGCTGGCAGGGGAAAACAGGGATATGCTCCCGGGTGATGTCCACCCCCTCTTCCAGACAGCGGGCGTAGATCATGGGGAAGCGGTCCTTGATGAAGCTCTCTCCGCGGAAGGTGATGTCCAAGGAAAAATCCTCGCTGCCGGTTTTGGCCGCCTCCTGCATAATGCTGCGGGATACCACGTCCCGGGGCGCCAGCTCTCCCCGCTCGTCGTAGCGGAACATAAAGCGTTCTCCCCTGCTGTTGAGCAGCACCGCTCCCTCGCCCCGCACCGCCTCGGATATCAGGAACCGTTCCCTTCCCTTGGCGGCGGCAAAGGCGGTGGGATGGAACTGGACCAGCCGCAGGTTTTTGATCCTCGCGCCCAGTTCATGGGCCAGGGTGATGCCGTCGCCGGTGGCGATGGCGGAGTTGGTGGTATAGGGGTACACCCGCCCAATCCCCCCCGTGCAGAGCACGCAGTAGGAGCAGGTAAGGGCGCGGTAGCCGCCGTCGGTCAGCAGCCCGGCCCAGAAACCGCCCTCCGCCGGCGTCAGCGCCGCAAGCTGGGCGTTTTCCATCAGGGTGATGTTGGGCTTGGACTGGGCCATGGCCAGCAGCTTTTCGGTGATCTCCCGGCCGGTGGAATCCTTATGATGCAGGATCCGCCGGCGGGAATGACCGCCCTCCAGCGTCATGGAAATACGGTGGGCGGAATCCTGATCGAAATCCACTCCCATCTCCTTGACAAGGCGCAGCACATCCTCCGGCCCCTCGTTGACCAGGATTTCCAGGCTGCGCAGATCATTTTTGTAACCTCCGGCGATGAGGGTGTCGGCAATGTGCAGCCGGTAGTCGTCGTTCTCCTTATCCACCACCGCCGCCACGCCGCCCTGGGCCAAGAAGCTGTTGCACAGAGTCAGCTCCCGCTTGGATAAGACCAGCACCCGCGTCTCGGGGGCAAAATTCAGCGCGGCATAAAGCCCCGCCACGCCGCTGCCGGCAATCAGTACGTCGTAATCGTTCATGGTTCCTTTCCAGTCCTTTCCATCTCTTCCCCGACGGAGGGGGAGAAAACCTGCCTGTTCTGCGCCGCCCGGGCGTCGCGCCATCCGCGGACGGAACCGGACGAAAGCCGGGCGGTGGTTCAAAGCGGCCGGCTCCGCATGTCGCCTTGGACAAAGTCAAGAGAAGAATACGCCGTCCGGACGCGGGCTTCCACGCGCGTTGCCGCCCCAGCGGCGGGAGGAGCCTCGCTCCGACAGTGCTTCTTCCTGAGGAAACGCCCCGCGTTTCCTCTTATCCCCCATAACGCAGCATATTCTCCAGGCTGTGCCGGGCGGCCGCGGCCAGCCCTTCCTCCAGCCGGATCTCCTCGCCGCCCCGGCCTTCCATGGCGGCCAGCAGACTTTCCAGGGTGGTGCGCTTCATATCCGGACAAATCAGTTTTTCCCCGCAAAGCTGGTGCAGGCGGCCGGGATACGCCGGCTCCAGCCGGTCTACCACCCCCCGCTCGGTGGCCACGATCACGTCGTCCCCGCCGCCGCGGATATACTCGATGATGGCGGCGGTAGATCCCGTCATATCCGCCAGCGCCAAGGCCTCCGGCGGACACTCGGGATGCATGGCGACTCGGGCCGCGGGATACAACCGCCTGGCCGCCTGCACATCGGCGGCGGTGACGGCGTTATGAACCGGACAATATCCGTCCCAGGTGACGATATGCTTTTCCGGCACTTGACGCCGGACATAATCCCCCAGGTTTTTATCCGGAATAAACAGGATATCCTTTTGCGGCAGGGCGCGGACGATTTTCAGCGCAGAAGAGGAAGTGACGCAAACGTCGCTGACCGCCTTCAGCTCCGCCGTGGTGTTGATATAGGCTACCACCGCATATTCCGGATGAGCGTCGCGGAATTCCGCCACCCTTTGGGGATCGATCTGCCGGGCCATGGGGCAGTCCGCCTGCGGCTCCACCAGCACCACCCGTTTATCGGGGGCCAGGATTTTCACCCCCTCCGCCATGAACCGGACGCCGCACATATACACGGACCGGGCCTGGCTGTCGGCAGCCTTTTTTGCCAGCGCATAGCTGTCCCCTACAATGTCCGCCGCATCTTGGATCTCCGGTGTCTGATAGGTGTGGGCGGCAATCAGCGCCTCCTGTTCCTCCGCCAACCGCCGGATGGCTGCCATCCTATCCATAGAATAGTCCCCTTCCCCATAATTAATCGGTTGTTTCTCGGGCCTGGTCCCCACCGGGCCTACCGCCTTCATTTCCGGGCTGGCGAAAAGGGCCGCCCGACCATGCTCCTATTGTAGCATATTTCCCGCTCTGCGGCGCGTTTTTTCCCCTTTATGTGACAACAAATTTTCCTCCGTCCCGCCGAGCCTATCTATGGACAATGCACAAGCGGGAAGGTATAATAGACACAGCCCGAGACGCTGGCGTATCTTATTTTTCTTCGGCTGTGTCTCCGCGTTTGCCTCCTCGGGCAAACGCCCGCTTTTCTGCTCCACACCCGCAGCCCGAGACGCTGGCGTATCTTATTTTTCTTCGGCTGTGTCTCCGCGTTTGCCCTCCTCGGGCAAACGCCTGCCTTTCTGCTCCACACCCGCAGCCCGAGACGCTGGCGTATCTTATTTTTCTTCGGCTGTGTCTCCGCGTTTGCCCTCCT
>CAKTTT010000236.1 GCA_934615635.1 uncultured Eubacteriales bacterium
AGCCAACGCCGTGTGGTAGGCCACCTCCACCCGGCTGACGCCGATATCCACAAAATGGGAGGTGGCGGCGTTAAGGGCGATGAGCCCGCCGATGGGCGCCAGCGCCGCCAGCATATAAAGGATCGCCGAGGCCACCGGCTTTTTGCACAGCAGCAGCGCCGCCCCCACCACGGCCAGCGCGGGGGTGAGCAGCAGCACGATCTTGGCGGCCAGAGGCATGGTCACCTTCACTCCCTCCACCGTCAGGAAGGAGGTCACCACCTGGAGGGAGGAAAAGGTATAGCCCACCTTGTCCAGACGGAAGGTGACAAAGGGCAGGAAAAACTGCGCGACAGCCACCGCCGCCGCGATCAGTGCCATGATAAGCGCGATCCGCCGCCGGATCCGGACGGCGCGCTCCTTTTTTTCATCCGTAAAAGCCCGCATAGGCTTACCTCCGCTTCATCCGCGACAATTCCGCCGCAGGGAATCCCCCGGCGGCGGAACGGCTATGGAGATTGTGTGTCCGAACGGCTTCCCGTCCCTTTTATTTCCAGAATTCCACCGGTACCAGGTGCTCGCTCTCGATCAGCTCCTGCGCCTTGTCGGTCTTGAGGAAGTCCAGATAGGCCAGCACCAGATCATCCTTGGTGCCCTTGACGTAAGCGTGGACAAAGGGCCGCTGGATGACGTAGCTGTTGTCCGCGATGGTATCGGTGGAGACGGTGACCCCGCCCACCTGCAGGGCTTTGACCCCGTCGCTGACGGAGGCGAAGGAGATGTAGCCGATGGCCGCCTCGTCGGAGGAGATTTTGGCCTTCACATCGCCGGTTTCGGGCAGTTCCGCCTCATAGGCGCATTTTTCCTTGATTCCCAGAATGCTCTCGAAGCCGTCCCGGGTGCCGGAGGTCGCGTCCCGGCCCACCACATAGATTGTCTTGTCCGCGCCACCCAGATCCTTCCAGTTGGTGATCTTGCCGGTGAAGATGTCCGCGATCTGCTCCTTGGTCAGGTCGCTGACCGGATTGTTGGGATTCACGATGACCGCGATACCGTCTAAGGCGATGGTGATCACCTCGAACTTGCCGTCGGGGTTTTCCTCCTCCTTCACGTCCCGGGAGAGGTTGCCGATCTGAGCCGTGCCGTTGTTCAGGCCGGTGATGGCGGCGCCGGAGCCGGTGACACCCACCTCGAAGGTGACCTTTTCATGCGCCTTGCCGAACTCCTCGGTCAGCTTGCTCATCACCCCTTCCATGGAGCTGGAGCCTGCGAACACCAGCTTGCCGCTGAGTTCTCCGGTCTGGCTGCCGGCGTCGGAAGCGCCGGAGGAATTTCCGGAATCCGGGGTGGAGGAGGTGCCGGTAACCTCCTGATTGCAGCCGGTCAGCGTCAGCGCCAGCAGCGCGGCGGCGGCTAAAGCGGTGAATGCTTTTTTCATTGTGGATGACCTCCTGTAGTTTCTCTCTTCTTTTTCTTGGTACGCTGTCATCCTACCGCCGCCGTGTTAAACCCATGTTAACCGGAATTTAGGATTCTGTTTAACACAAAAGGGAAGGACGCCGAAGCGCCTTCCCTTTTGTGCTATCGATTGTTCTCCCCGTTTTCCAGCTTGCGGAGCTGATCCAGCCGCCAGCGGTGTATCAGGGGCTCCGGCAGCTCCATGTGGATACAGTTTTCACAGCAGCCGCAGGAATCCAGGGTAATATAGGAGAGCAGGCAGCGGTTCGCCATCCAATACAGACAAAAGAAGTTATCGCACTCGTCCATTTCCGTTTTCATTCCTATTCCCCTCCTTTTTGTTATTCTCCAATGCCACAATATTGTAGCATATAGCTCCGCGAAATGCAACAAAATAGTAGCATTTCCACATAAGGAGATGCTGCTATGTTTTTTCAGAGATTAGAGGATCTGCGGATAGACGCGGATAAAACCCAAGCGGAGATTGCCGCCTATCTGACTTGTAAGCGGGAGGTTTACCGGCGTTATGAGAAGGGGATCAACGAACTGCCGGTTTGGGCGTTGATCAAGCTGGCAAAATATTATCAAACCAGTACCGACTATATCCTGGGCCTGACCAACATCCGCGAGCCCTATGCGTCGCGGGAAAACACGCAGAAAACGTGAGCCTTTGTCCGGCGAACGCCGCCGCGGCTCTCTTATGAGGGCGCGTATTCGGGAAATATTCCGGCCACGCTGTAAAAGGCCCTCTTTCCTATATTACCCGTCTTTTCCGCTTAACGTAAAGAAGAAAAGAAACGCTTTTACATCGCTGAAAGCCCCCGCCGCGAGACATGGAGCGCCCGGCCCGAGCCGGGCGCCGATGCATCCCCGACTCGCGCTGTGGGGGGCGCGGGGGGCGCATTCCGCTTAGCCCCCCCGAAAAGGCCCTTTTGCGTCCTTTTGCGGCCTCGGGCAAAAGGACGTGGCCGCCCGCGTCAAAATCAAAACCGCGCTATCCCCCATCAGGCGGACATACCCGGTATGCGTGGGCATAACCGCCCGCATCTGCAGATATGGCGTTGCCTGCCGAATCTCAAGCGAATTGTCGGGTAAATCTTACCTTCTCATGCCGCCAAGCCCTGTTTCCGCCTGGGATCCTCTCGCTCTCTGTCGGCGAACGCCGCCGCGAGACATGGAGCGCCCGGCCCGAGCCGGGCGCCGATGCATCCCCGACCTGCGCTGTGGGGGGCGCGGGGGGCGCATTCCGCCTAGCCCCCCCGAAAAGGCCCTTTTGCGTCCTTTTGCGGCCTCGGGCAAAAGGACGTGGCCGCCCGCGTCAAAATCAA
>CAKTTT010000237.1 GCA_934615635.1 uncultured Eubacteriales bacterium
GAAAAAGGAGCAGGGGATCATCGGGCAGGAGATCCGTATGTGTGAGGATTCCCCCAACCGGCGGGTGCTTTTCAATCTGCTGAAGGCCTTGTATCACGAATGTCCCGTCCGGATCGATATCGCAGGAACGGTGGAATCCATCGCGGAGATCACGCCGGAGCTGCTCTACGGCTGCTACCGTTCCTTTTATAATCTGCACAATATGGTGCTGGTGGTGGCGGGCAACGCCGACCCGGAAGCGGTGCTGCGGACGGCGGACAAGGTGCTGAAGCCCGCGCCGGCCTGGGATCTGCGCCGGACGGCGGCGGAAGAGCCCGTGCGGGCCGCCCGTTCCCGGGTGGAGGAGATCATGCCGGTGGCGGCGCCGCTGTTCTATTATGGATATAAATGCCCCGGACGGGGGACGGATTACCGTCCCGCTGAGGAGCTGGCGGCGGCGGACGTGCTGCTGGAGCTGCTTGTGGGCAGATCGTCGCCGCTGTACGCCCGGCTGCTGGAGCAGGGGCTGATCAACGATTCCTTCGGCGGGCAGTACTTTGAAGGGCCGGGATACGCGGCCTGGCTGTTCGGCGGGGAATCCCGGGATCCGGCTGAAGTGGCGGCGGCCATCCGGGAGGAGATCGGCCGGCTGCGGCGGGAGAGGATATCCGAAGAGGATTTCCTCATGGCCCGCAATATGGTTTACGGCCGGCTGGTGTCCGCCCTCAACGATGTGGAAAACTGCGGCGATTTCCTGGTTTCGGATTATTTTTATGGCCGGGAACCCTTCCGGCTGATTGACACGGCGGCCGATCTGGATATACAATCGGTGTATGCGCTGCTGGACGACGGCTTTCTGCCGGAGTCCGCGGCCCTGTCGGTGGTTCGTCCTGCGCGGTGATTCCGCCCGGCGGGGCGGTACATAGCGGCAAAATATCCGCCTGGAACGGGCGGTCAACAGAAAGGATGTGTCGTATTCGTGGAATCGTTTGTGGAATTTCCAAAGCTGGGGCTGAAATTCGGGATTTCCGATATTCTGTTTCAGTTCGACCTGTTCGGCCAGACCATCACCATCCGATGGTACGGCCTGATCATTGCGCTGGGATTTCTTCTCGCCATGATCTACGGCCTTAAGCGGGCCAAACAGTTCGACATCGACCCCGACCGGATGATCGACGTGGTGCTGGTGTCGGCGCTGTTCGCTTTTGTGGGGGCCCGGCTGTATTTCGTACTGTTCTCCGATCAGCGGGCGGAATTTTTCGCCAATCCCCTGTCGATCCTGGAGGTGTGGAAGGGCGGACTGGGGATTTACGGGGGCATCATCTTCGCCTTCCTCACCGCCCTATGGATGTGCCGGCTGCGCAAGGTGAACACGCTGGCCATGTTCGACTTGGCCTCCTTGGGCTTTCTGATCGGTCAGGGCATCGGCCGGTGGGGGAACTTTTTCAATCAAGAGGCATTCGGCGGCAACACCGATCTTCCCTGGGGGATGACCGGCTCGGTGATCATGCAGGGGCTCAAGGGCGACGGATACGATCCCTCCTTGCCCGTGCATCCCACCTTTTTGTATGAGTCCCTGTGGTGCCTGCTGGGTCTGCTGATCCTGCATATCGTTTCCAAAAAGGCGTATAAATTCAAGGGACAGATTTTCTCTCTGTATATCATCTGGTATGGCGCAGGCCGCTTCGTTATCGAAGGACTGCGCACCGACAGCCTGATGCTGGGCACCATGAAGGTGTCCCAGCTCGTGGCGATCGTGGGAATCATCGGCGGCATTGTGCTGCTGGCGGTGTTCAAGAGCTGGGCGGCCAGGCTTCCCAAGGAACTGGTAACGGAGGGTGGCACCATCCCGCTGGACGAGGAGACGCTGGCTGAAGCGGCGGATGCTGAAACGCAAGCGGCCGATGAGACGGCTGAAGCCGCCGCGGAAATCGAGCTGGAGGCCGCGGAGGAAGCGGCGGATGACGGTCCCGAGGAGGAGAAATCGGCCGTGGCGGCCGGCGGGCCGGCGGAGGAGGATATCCAGCCGGAGGAGCCGGGCGAAAACAAGGGAAAGGATTGATCGGGGCATGGCAACAATTATCGATGGGAAGGCGATTTCCGCCGCGGTGCTGGCGGATGTGGCGGCGGAGGTCAAGGAGCTGAAGGAAAAGGGCATCGTCCCCGGGCTGGCGGTGATCATCGTGGGGGACGACCCGGCCTCCCGGGTATATGTCAATAATAAGAAAAAGGCCTGTGCCAACGCGGGGATCTATTCTGAGGAATTCGCGCTGCCGGCGGACACCACCCAGGACGAGCTGCTAGCGTTGGTGGCCAGTCTCAACGGCCGCAGCGATATCAACGGCATCCTGTGCCAACTGCCGCTGCCCGCCCATATCGACGACAAGGCGGTGATCGCCGCCATTTCTCCTATGAAGGATGTGGACGCCTTCCATGCCGCCAATGTGGGGCATATTATGATCGGCGACTACAATTTCCTGCCCTGCACCCCGGCGGGGGTGATGGAGCTGCTGCAACGCTCCGGCGTGGAGGTGGCAGGCAAAAGCTGCGTGGTCATCGGGCGCAGCAACATCGTGGGGAAGCCCATGGCCATGCTGCTGCTCCATGCCAACGGAACCGTGACCATCTGCCATTCCCGCACCCGTAACCTCAAGGAGGTGTGCGCCGGCGCGGATATTCTGGTGGCCGCTGTGGGCAAGCCGAAATTCGTGACGGCGGATATGGTGAAGCCGGGAGCCGCCGTCATCGACGTGGGGATGGACCGGGATGAAAACG
>CAKTTT010000238.1 GCA_934615635.1 uncultured Eubacteriales bacterium
GGAACGGACGGAAACGGGACGCCGATAAAGCGTTCCGGATTCGTACCGATCGTACCGGCAGCCGCAGAACGTGTATTCCCGCTTGGCAATGTACCAGCGAAGCGAGCAATAGACTACCCCCGCGCTTTTGGCTGCTTGCCAGGTATAGCTCCAAAGCGCGGTCGAGACCACCGGTGACAACCGGTGGCTTGAGGGAGTCCTAAAAGGGCCTATTTACCGGCGGACGTCTCCAGACGCACGGAAAGCTATTTCCCTTTTGCACCACTTGCCCGCCGTCTATAAACGGACTCATCTCGTCTACCGCGAGTTTTTATCCGGCGTTTAGCTTTGTATTGGCAGCTCGCTTCGCTCCATGCTGAAAGCGAAAACTGTCGGGGATCTCCTCCGGCAAAGCCGGTGGTTTCCATCACAATAAAAAGGGATGAGGGAAATAGACATTTCCCTCATCCCTTTTTATTGGTTATCCTGCAAACGGTAATCAACCAGCATTTCTATCATTTTATAATCCGACTCTGTCAATTGTGAAATCTTGCTCGCTAAATGATCAAAATCGTGAATTGTACGTCTACCGGTCAATATATAATCGGTGCTTGTTTTGAGTATATCGCACAGCTTCAAGAGATTGTCAATTTTGATAGCCTTGTTGCCTCACTCAATGTTGGAAATCATTTGGATAGATACATTCATACGTTCGGCGATTTGCTCTTGCGTCAATTGCAATTCTTTTCGTCGTTCAACAATGCGCACACCAATTTTTTCCAAATCCTCTGTTTTCATATACTCACCACCCATCCTATGGTTTTAGTATATGGTCTTTTAGGTTAATTTACAAGCTCGAAAAGGTTTGCTTTGTTAATCTATAGATGTATAAGGATGAACATGATCCCTAAAAGAAGGTTTTCATTATGAGATGTTTGGGTTTTACAAATCTTTCGTGATTTATTTGCAAGGTTGTTGGTTGATCGAGAAACCCGGGACTATTGGGATCATGTTCCACGGTATGCAGGCAATGCGAATTGTTAGGAATTTGCAGGGACAAACACAATCGCTGGAACTGTCATCACGGTTGTATGGAGCTGCGCTCTGAACGAAAGAGATAGGGTGGAAAATAAAGGTTTCTTCCTGTCTCTTTTATTGTTCCAAAATCTCGTCCGCAAGTTCGCCCTGCCAATATCCGGCTTAGTGTGAGTCAAGGCGGTTTCACGGCAGTATATTCCTGCCGTGTATCGTCCCAGCCTCAGGGCGCTCCCGGGTGGACGAGGCCATTCCACACGCCCGGACGCGCCGAGCCGCCATTAGACATAGGAGGTCCTTTCCACAAAAGCCCCCGGTAAACCGGAGGCCTTCGCCTTTTCACGTCTTTTGATGTCTCAGCGCCCGTCTTCTTCCGCAGAGCGGCCGCACGGCCCCGCCCGCTATCGCGGCTTTACC
Organism: uncultured Eubacteriales bacterium; assembly: GCA_934615635.1. Classification (GTDB taxonomy): domain Bacteria; phylum Bacillota; class Clostridia; order Oscillospirales; family Acutalibacteraceae; genus CAKTXU01. The sequence goes on from CAKTTT010000238.1 coordinate 1,432, forward strand.
AGTCGGATCCGTCTCCGGCGATAAGCCCCGGAGCCAGAGCTACAGCCGCCTCTATCGGCTGTATGTCAGCGGATTTTCATGGAAATATCCATCGCCTTCACCGAGTGGGTCAGAGCGCCGATGGAAATGATGTCCACCCCGGTTTCCGCCACCGCCCGCAGGGTATCGTCGGTGATGCCGCCGCTGGCTTCCAGCAGAGCACGGCCATCCACCAGCCGCACCGCCTCCGCCATGGCCGCGCAATCCATGTTGTCCATCATGATCACATCGGCCCCCGCCTCCAGCGCCTGCCGCACCTCCTCCAGATTCCGGGTTTCCACCTCCAGCTTCACCATATGCCCCAGCCTATCCCGGATGGCGGCCACCGCCTGGGGAATCCCTCCGGCGGCGTCGATATGATTGTCCTTGAGCATGGCCCCGTCGGACAGGTTAAAGCGATGATTCTTCCCGCCTCCCACGGTGACGGCGTATTTCTGCAGCGCCCGGAGCCCAGGCAGGGTTTTCCGGGTATCGGTGATGGAGGCGGGAGTGCCCTCCACCAGCTTCACCGCCCGGCGGGTGGCGGTGGCCACCCCGGACATATGCTGCAGCAGGTTCAGCGCGGTGCGCTCCCCTTTGAGCAGGAACCGGGTGCGCCCTTCCAGCTCGGCGATGATGTCTCCCGGCTTCACCTCGCTGCCCTCGGGAAGACGCACCTGGTAGGTGAAGCTGTCGTCCAGCAACTGGAATACCCGCAGCGCCACCTCCAGCCCGCAGACCACGCCTTCCGCCTTTGCCATGAACCGGGCGGTGGAGCGGCTCTCCTCCGGGATCATCAAATCGGTGGTGGTGTCCAGATAATGGATATCCTCTTTTATCGCGGCTTTGATCAGATCATCCACATAAAAAAGCGGCAACTGCATGGGGTTTACCTCCTGTATACATGAATATGGGGGATATTTACGGTTTGTGTATTTTAATTATACTATCCTATTTGTAATCAATTTGCACCTTTGTTTATCACCTCGTCCACCACCTCCTGAAGGATGATGGTGCATACGGTGGCCAGGGATTTGGCTTCCACAAAATCCGGGGTGAGGGCGTAGCCGCCGCCCTGCAGCTCCGCCAGGATCTCCCGGGCCGTGATCAGCCCCTCTTCCACCGCGTCGTAATCCGGGATGACGAACCAGGCCCTCTGCATGATTTCCCGGATAGCGGTGCGATATCCGGCCTCCAGCGGACGGCCGCCGGCGGGGGGCGGAGGCGGAGGGGCGGTCACCCCGCTTTTTTCATGCCGCATCCGCCGCGCGATATCGTAGGTGGTACGGCGGGCGA
>CAKTTT010000239.1 GCA_934615635.1 uncultured Eubacteriales bacterium
CAGAGACCGCAAAAATGCGTTGGTGCGCCAGCACCGGGAGCTGCCTCGCAGCGACAGCATTTTTGTTTAGAAAACCCATCGGGTTTTCTATAGTATACCACACAAGTTTGGCGTTTGCCGACGAGCAAACGCAGAGACACAGCCGGTGAAATACGATATCGTCTCTTTCAGGGCTGTGTCGATTATACCACAAAATGGGCTGAAAAACAAGACTTGTACTTTGACGCAGATAAGCGTAAGAATAAAGGGAGGGGAGGAAATGATGTGGAGTTGATTTTTTCACTGGAGCAAACGCCGCCGACGATGCCGCAGGAATGGGAGGAATATAACCGTGCGTCCCAACGGTATGGGCTCTCTTTATCGCCTCTGGAGATGCACGCGCTGGGGGAGGCGCGGGTGAAGGCGCTTGAGAACACAGGCCGGGTGGAATTCGGAGGGGGGATTCTGAAAAAACTGATTCTTGCTTTCTGCGATTCCCCCTATATCACGCAGAATTCCTATGCAGGCATACTCGCACAACTGCAGGAGATCTTCTACTATTTCAAGAACGAATCCCTGGAGCGGCTGACAGACGAGGAACTGTTGGGAGCTATGCGGCGATTTTTCAACGGTCCGGCCCATGGCTCGCTGGAGATGCTGGCAGGAAGCTCGTTGGAGGAGCTGTGCCGCGGGCTGCGAGGCGGAAGGCCGGAGAAGAAAGAGGGGGAACAGGAGGATGAGGATGACGAATGGTGAGCCAAAGGCGCTGCGGACCCGCGGTCTTTCTGGAGAAGAGATATCCCGGCTGCAGGAAAAGCTGCTGGAATTGCTGGCCAGGCGGACGGCGCTGTATACCATGGGAGAAAGCAGCTCTATTCCAAGGGAAACGGCGGAGGAGCTGCTGCGCTCCCTTTGTTACACGCTGAGGATCGGCGGGGACGCCGCCCCTGAAAGGCTCAGAGAACTGCTGGACGGTGATCTTTCGCAAGCGTACGAGAAAGGCGTGCGGCTGCTGGAGATAAAGCGGAAGGTGGGAAGGAGGCTGTGGCAGGCGGTCTGTTTATCCGCTTCCGGCCTGAAAAATTGTTCCCTGGAGGATACGCTGGTGAGCATCGGAGGCTTTTGGAAACGTTATGATTTACGCTTTTTCCCCCACAAAATTCCCTGCGACATCGACTATCCCCTTTGTCAGCCGGTGCCGGAAGCTCTCATGGGGGTGGATTATGTGAACGAATATCTACGCCGCCTGCTGTTGGAATGTCAATTTCTTTGCCGGCTTGACGCCGGATTATGCGATGCGTTGCTGAAAAGCATCTGCCCGGATTACCGCTGGCTGGTGCTCAATCTATATGAACCGGTAGCCGTCAACGCCATCGGCTTGGCTTTGGCCGGCGGCGATATTCGCGGCCTGGACATTTCCGAGCAGGAGCGTGCGCGCATCCGCGGCATAATGGCGGCAGATTCCGAAAAAGCGGCGCTGAACAGGCTGCGCTGCGCGGCGCAAAGTGTCTGCGCGGCCCTGCATATTCCGGGCCGCACGTCTGCAAACTATCTTGAAGAGCTGGCTGAAGGGCTGTATCCCCGCATCCGGGAAGGGGAGCTCCAAGGCCTTTTTTTATCCCTGCGATCGACAGCTTGACGGGTTTGTGGTATGATGAGATGGAAAATCGGCGGCGCTGGATGACATTGAGATGCGGCGCTGATACGCCGCTGGTTATCTGAGGACGGCGGATGCTAAGCGGATGAAGGGAAACCGAAGAGCCGCGAGGAGATCGGCGGCGCGGATCGCCGCGGCTGAAATGTGAAGAAATGTGAAGAAAGGACGATGTAGCATGACTAAGACTCAACTGGTGCAGCAGGAGATGATGAAGGCTCTCAAAGAGCGGCAGACCGAGCGTAAGGCGGCGCTCTCCCTGCTGCTTTCCGCCCTGAAGGCGGCGGGAAAGGACGCCCAGCGGGAGCTGACCGAAGCCGAGGAGGATGCGATCATCCAGAAGGAGATCAAGCAGACCAAGGAAACCATGGAAAGCGCCCCCGCCAGCCGGACGGATATTCTGGAGGAATGCCGGTTCCGCATCGGGGTGCTGTCGGAATTCGCCCCGGAGGAGATGGGCGAGGAGCAGATTAAGGCCGTTATTGCCGCTGTGCTGGAGGAGCTGGGAATCGATGCGCCTTCCCCCAAGGATAAGGGGGTCATAATGAAGAACCTCATGCCTAGGGTCAGGGGAAAAGCGGACGGCGCCGTCGTCAACCGCCTGGTGGCGGAGCTCCTGAAAAGCTGAGAGCGGGGAGGTATAAAGGATGTTGGATGATATTCGCCGGCAGACCCGGTCGGCCATACTGCAGCTTTTGGAGATCGCCCGGCCGCGTCCGCAGGATATTGTGGTGGTGGGTTGCTCATCGAGCGAGGTGGCGGGCAGGCGGATCGGCTCCACCTCCAGCCCGGAGATCGCCGGAGCGATTTTTGAGGGGCTGTATCCCGTGCTGCAGGAACGGGAACTGTTCCTGGCGGCCCAGTGCTGCGAGCATCTCAATCGGGCGCTGATCGTGGAGCGGGCGGCGGCGGAGAGGTACCGGCTGGAAATTGTCAACGCGGTGCCGCAGCCCAAGGCGGGCGGATCCTTTGCCGCCGCCGCGTACGCGGCTTTTGCAGATCCGGTGGCGGTGGAGGAGGTGCGGGCGGTGTGCGGCATGGACATCGGAGGCACCCTGATCGGGATGCCTCTGGCCCGGGTCGCGGTGCCGGTGCGGCTGG
>CAKTTT010000240.1 GCA_934615635.1 uncultured Eubacteriales bacterium
TGGAACTTGATCTTCGTCGTACGGTCGCCGCCGGCTCCCACGCTGTCCTTACCCACAATGGCGTCGAACCGGGTGTAATTGTAGGTGGTCAGGTCGTAGGTGATGTCCGCGATGCCCTGGCCGTCCTCGCCGGGATCGTCCGGATGATACCGCAGGCCCTTCGGATAGTGCACGCCGCCGATGACGATGGGGTTGCCGTCTTCCTGAATATCCTTGGTGGGCTGGAATTCAGGGGTGGCATCGGTGGACTTGGCATGGTACATGGACCAGCTCGCCCAATCGATGTCGGACAGATACACGCCGTCCTCCACCGCTTCCTCCGTAGCCTTCGGCACGGAGGGCTTGTTGTTGTAAATCTAGGTGTTCGCCCACGCGCAGGAGTCGTCGGTGATGCCGTCGTCCGCGGACAGGGCCCGCAGAGTCAGCTTCTTCACACCGGTGATGTCCACATTCTCAAAGGTGTAGGACTCCATCGGTCCAAGGATCGGGGTCTCGGCAATCACTTTGCCGTCGTCGCCCAGCAGCTGGAACCGAATGTTGTGGGCAACGGAGCCCACGCTGTCCTTGCCCACTACGGAGTAGAACTTGGTGCAGTTGTAGGAGCTGATATCATAGGTGATATCGGCAATCCCTTCTTCTTCACCCTCGGGAATGTTGTCGGGATGGTACCGCAAGCCCTTGAGATAGGTAACGCCCGCGATCTTGATCAGCATCTCGTTTTCCTGGATGTCCTTGGTGGGATGATACTTAGGGGTCTCGTCGGTGGACTTGGACTCGAACATGGTCCAGCTTTCCCATTCGATATCGGACAGGAAAATACCGTCCCCGCCTTCCAGGACCTCCGTCTTGGTCTCTTCTCCCTCTGCCAAAACAGAGGTGCTCGCCACGCCGATCATGGCCAGGGTCAATACACACGCCAGTAATGCTTTGAACCTTTTCATACATGATCTCCTTCCACTTCATCTATTCTGCTTCAATAGCCTCGGATTATAGCGTCATCCTGAAGCTAGTGCCGCCAATGATAATGCTCCGGGAGAGGGGCCGGACAAATCAGCCAACCGCCGTCCCTGTGGGGCATCCCCGCCTGCAGCTGCTTATGCAGGCGGGGAAAGTCCCGCTTTTCCGAACACAGAATAAGGATGCCTTATTTCGTTTCGTACAGTTCCTTGATCTTGGCATCGATCTTGGGAGCCAGCTCCGCCGCGATGGTCTCCCAGGGCTCGCCGGAAGCCGGACGGGTCCAGATATCGGCGAAATAATCGGCCATACCGAAAGCTTCCCAGTTGCGCAGAACGCCGGCGTCGATCTGGCTGTTCTTCTCGTATTCCTTCTGCAGCTCCTCGGTCCAGGTGGCGTTCTCAATGGCGTTCTCATACTGGGACTTCACGTACTCATCCGAACGGATGACATACGCAATGGCGTTGACCGCCGCCAACGCGCCTTCCGGGTTGGGGGCATACTTGGGAATGTAGTAGCCGCCGCCTTCTTCAGCGGTGTAATACTTATCCGCGTCGGGATCCCGCGGCAGCGGGGCATAGCCCAGATCGTCGGTCTTGATCAGCTTGGCATAGCCATAGGCATACCAGCGGTGGCCGATGCACATTGCCACGGAGCCCTGGCCGAAGTTCTCACGCGCGTTGGCGGGAACCAGCGTACCGCTCTGGGTCAGCTTCTGGTTATACGCCACCGCCCGGGCGACCTCCGGACTCTGGATGTTGTTGCGGGCAGTGCCGTCCGGCATAAAGGTGATGAAGTGCTTACCAGTGGTATACAGAATGTGCTCCGGCTCGTCAAAGCCCAGGCCATACTGCTCCGGCGTGCCGTCCCGGTTGCTGTCGATGGTCAGGGTTTCCGCCAGCTCCAGCATCTTGTTCCAGTCCCACTCGCCCTTGTCGAACAGATCGGTGGGGTAGGTCTCCCCCGCCTCATCGAACATCGATTTGTTGTAGTACACACAGGCCTGCCGCGCGAAGCCGGGCACGACGTAGTAGCGCTTTCCATCCCACATATACTGCTCATTGCTGGCGGCAACTTGGTCCCAGAGGGCGAGGCTCATATCCACCTCGATGGGAACCACATAGCCGCCGGTGATCAGAGTAGGTGCGAAATCATCCCAATAGATGTCGAAGGAATCCTGGGACATGACCGCATTGAGCAGCCTGGTCCGCTTTTCCGCCGGCGCCACCGTGGTGATCTGCACATCCGTAATGCCGTAAGTATCCTTCAGGGTAGCCTCAGCATACCCCATTGTCTGTGCATCGTGCGTCAGCACCTTCAAAACAGGATTTTTCACATCGATCGCCGGCAGCTCTACCACACGATTGGAAGAAGCATCGCTGTCGTTGGAAGCGCCGCTTTCGGTTCCGCCGCCGCCACAACTGACGAAGGTGCCGATCATCAGCAGCGCCGCACAGAGAGAGAGTCCCCGCCGAATGTACTTGCCTTTCATTACCATAGTACCTCCATTTCTCGTGAAAAAAATATGCCGTTCTTTCCTCCCTGCCTCTTGTCCCCTATGCTTATGCCGTAATCATGTCTCCCTCCTTCCGGCTTGCATATTCTTGTATATGATATTTACTTAGCAGCCTTCTTCTTCTTGACAACCACGAACACCACGACGGCTACCACAGCCACAACCGCCACGACGATCACAACGATCACCCAGGGCTGAATGCCGCCCTCGTCTTTCGTCCCGTCGCT
>CAKTTT010000241.1 GCA_934615635.1 uncultured Eubacteriales bacterium
CCAAGGAGCCGCGGTATATCAAGGTGATCTGGGGACATGGATACAAAATGGAGAAACTCTAATATTCGGAAAGGGGCGACGGTCGGTGATAAAGCTGAAGAAAAGCCTGTTTGCCAAGCTCCTGGCCAGCGTGCTGCTGGTGATGACCGCGGCGGCCTGCGTGGTCGGCGCCGGAGGGATCTTCTATCTGGTGAGCTCTTACGGTATTCTGGAGGAGGATTATCTGAGCAGCACCGTCTGCCGAAACACCCAATATGGAGCCATCGGGAACGTCTCCTGGTATTACGAGCTCAAGGAGCGGCAGAAGGCGGGGGAGGAGCTTTCCTATTCCGAGCAGTCCAGCTTGGAGTCGCTGGAACAAATTCTGGGGATCAGCGAATCCTCCAACCTGGTGTGGAGCCTGTACGACGACAGCGGTAAGCTGCTGGAGACGAATCTGGCCGACGGAGAGGATCTGAAGAAGCTGGTCGCCCCGCAGGACGCCAACCGGATGAATTTCAGCCTTTATGGTGAGGATGGGACGGAAACCCGGCTGCATATCTCCTACGGCGTACGCAGCGCCCTGCCGTATGTCGACGAGTATTCCCGGGAGAATCAGCTTTTTAACCGGCTGAAAAATCTGTTCCCCCCCATCATTGTCGCTACCATACTATCCCTGCTGGTTTTCATCGTGCTGTTTTGCTTCCTGCTGGCGGCGACGGGCTACAAGGCAGGGGAGGAAAAGCCGGCTATCAACGCCTTTGACCGGATCTGGCTGGAGCCGCTGCTGATCATCGGGGTACTGCTGTTTGTGGCGACGATGAGCATGTCGGATTTTATCCCGCTGCTGTTTATGATCGGCGTTACCGCCGTTTATGCGCTGATCCTGATCCTTTCGTTGGCGCGGCGGGTGAAAACCGGCAGCCTTTACCGCACGACCTTCTTTTACCTGCTGATGCGGCTGATTTTGACCATATGCAGGCATACGGCCATCACCCTGCGGGTTACCATCGCGGTGTGCGCTTACCTCGTGGTGCAACTGGTGGTGATCATGGAGCTGCGGTACGGCAGCTATTTCGGCACGATCATCTGGCTGCTCAGCAATCTGGCGGTGCTGACCTTGGGAATTCTGGCCGCGATCCAATATGACAAGATCAAGAAGGCAACCGACCGGATGGCGGCGGGCGAGCTGGGCGAGGTGGTGAATGTGAACAGCGTTCCCCTTTTTGCCAGGATAGCCCGCAACCTGAACAGCACCGGCAGCGCGTTAACGGTGGCCGTGGAGAAGGCGACCAGCAGCGAACGGATGAAAACCGAGCTGATCACCAACGTTTCCCACGACATCAAAACGCCGCTGACCTCCATCATCAGCTACGTCGGGCTGCTGAAAACCACCGATATCCAGGATCCCAAGGCGCTGGAATATATCGATGTGCTGGAGCGCAAATCCAAGCGGCTGGGACAATTGATGGCGGATCTGGTGGAGGCTTCCAAGGTAACCTCCGGCAATGTGACGGTGAACATGGAGATGCTGAATCTCAGCGAGCTGGTGAAGCAGGCCGGCGGCGAATTCGAGTCCCGGCTGGAGGAGCGGGGAATCCAATTGATGTGCCAGCTACCGGAACAGCCGGTGATGGTTTACGCGGACGGACGGCATATGTGGCGGGTGCTGGACAATATTTTCGGCAATACGGTCAAATACGCATTGGATGGGACCCGGGTGTATGTGGATTTGGCGGATCTGGCGGGAGAGGTGATCCTCTCGGTGAAGAATATCTCCCGGGACCCGCTGAACATCCGGCCGGAGGAGCTGACGGAGAGATTTGTGCGGGGGGATCAGGCGCGCAACACGGAGGGCAGCGGCCTGGGCCTGTCCATCGCCCGCAGTTTGATGGAGCTTCAGGGCGGCTCCATGGATATCCAGATCGACGGCGACCTGTTTAAGGTGATCCTGTGCCTGAAAAAGAACGCCGGATGAGGAAAAACGGTGGATAGAGAGAGCCGGCGGCCGGAGCATGGTTATGCATCCGGCCGCCGGCTTTGCGTATAAAGATGTTTATAGACAGGCCGAAGAAACAATGGATCCGCTGCCGCTTGCCGCGGGAACCGATCAGTCGTAAGCCACATGATACCAATGCGGCCTTATCTTGATTGCCGTCAAGGATGTCTCTTCGGTGCTCTTGGGCGGCACATCCTCGTCGGTATACAAAACGGCATATTTACCGGTTATATTTCGGAAAGATACCTGACCAGGCTTTACGGCGATCGACCCGAGAAAACCGGTTGTTTCGCTGAACAGGATCTGAATATTCCGCAAGTTGGCGGCTTCTGACTGACTCAAGGAAATGGTGTTTTGATCTTTGATAAAAACCGGCTCATATTTATCGACGATGAAATATTCCTCCTCTTGTCCGTCCGTCAATCGAAGCATGGCATCCGCCAGCGATTGAAAATCGCTGTAATACTGGTCGAATTTGTCGATACGGCCCGCCCATTTCGACTCCTGGTTCAAAGCGGACGTCGCCACGGTATAGATTAGCATAAAAATCAACAGCAGCCCGGTGGATACCCCTACCACCAAAAACTTTTCCCTCTTTCCGCGCCCTTCCAATTTTTTAATGCTCCTTTCACGGGAAAATTTACCATAAATGGTATTATAGCACGAAACACGTCACTTGTGAGGAAAATAAGATTATTTTTTTCG
>CAKTTT010000242.1 GCA_934615635.1 uncultured Eubacteriales bacterium
TCCTTGAGGAGCACCGCCCACAGACCGCGGCCCTCCTCCCGGTAGCGCCGCTGCTGGTTGCGCAGCCAGTCCAGCACCCCCGCTTCATCAAAAGCGCCTTCATACGCCCGCATTGTCACCGGGTCCCGCAATATACGGCGCAGAGCGGGAAGATCGCCTTCCTCCAGCTCCCGCAGCCGCAGCCGTTCGGTTTCCAGCATCGTCTGCATAATCCCTGCCTCCCTTGTGTTCCTTCCTATTGTAGCCCCAGCGGCCGGCTCCGTCAAGGATACGGAAGGGAAGAAGGTGGAAGAAGAAGGGCGGAGAGTTCAAAATACGCGCTGGGATATAGGGGCCGCCCGGGCGGCCCCTATATCCCAGCACCGGAGGAGACCGGAAATCGGGTCCGGCGGGCCTCGAGCTCCCGACAAACATAACGCCTCTACCTGGTCCACAGGGCGGCGGATGCTCCGCCGCGCGGTCTGATTCGGCCGGCCCCGCTTCATTGGATGAACTCTGTGGGCTGCAAAAGCGGATATCCTTTCTCAAAGGTCGGGCGGCGTGCCCACCCCGTCTCGCCGCTGGCGGCTCTGTCCCACGCGCAGGGGGCCGGAGAAAGACGCCTGCGCTTGCCGCCTTTTCTCTCCAAAGGAAAAGGCTTCCCCCTGGGGGGGAAGCCCTGCTCCGTCAAACGAAATCCTGCGTTTTCATGAAGAGCGTCTCAGTCCTGCCGATAGAATTCCTTGACCGCGGCAAAAAAAGCGTCGATGTTTTCCCAGCCGGACAGCGGCGGCACATCACAGCCGGAGGAGATGACGAAGTTGGGATAACCGCAGCAGTCCTCCATCACCCGCAGGGTGGCGGCACGGATGGATTCCGGCGTGCCGTTGCGGAATTCGCCGGCGGGATCCACGTTCCCCATCGCCACCACATCCGCGGGAATATGGCGCATCATCTCCGCCATGTTGATGGCATTGCCGAAGTGGAAGGCCGCCGCGCCGGTGTCCAGGATGGAGTCGATGGTCTGGATAGTGCTGTTGCCGCAGTTGTGGTAAATCACCAGGAAATCGTCGTCCTGCACCGCATCCACGATCTTCTTTACATAAGGCCCGGAAAACTCCTCCGCCAGGGAGGGGGACAGCAGCCCGGCCAAAGGCTCGGCGATCACCACGCCGGCAGCCTTCACCGCCTTATAGGCGCGGCAGTAGGCGATGATGAAATCCGTAGCCTTCTCCAGCAGGATATGCACCATGTCCGGCTCCTCATAGCAGTAGATCATGGCCTCGGTCACGTTCATCAGCCTGCCCGCCAGGGAAAAGGGCCCGATCACCCCCGCGAACACCGGGCGATCTTGGATCATCCCCACCGCCTTCTCAATGGCCTCCACATAAATGCCGGTGCGGCCGGCGCCCACGGCGGGTACCTCCAGCGCCCGGGCCTCTTCCTCCGTGGATACCACGCTTCCCACCACCGTGGGAACCTCGTCGTCGGAGAACCGGATCTGCGCGCCGAAGCATTCCGCTTCCACAGACAGATCCATCAGGCTCACCGAGGCCGCGGCGTCCAGCCGGTCGGCCACCAGCTTCATTCCCCGGGCCTGGGCGTCGCTGCTGGAAATCAGCTCCCGTACGCTGATTCCCATCAGTTGGATCGCCGGAAAAGAGATAATCGGCATCGCCTTTTTGACCGGGGCCTGCCGGAGCTGATCCAGCCAGACTCTCCCATAGCTTCCCACAATGCAACACTCCTTCAGAAGATGCTTCTTTCGATTATCCCCATTCTAGCAGTCCTCTTCCCTCCCGTATTGCAATCCATTGCGCGATTTTGGAATTTATTTGGTTCTTTTCCCTGCTGAAATCCGAAGAAAAGGGCAGGCGGTTTTCCGCCTGCCCTCTTTTACTGCTTTTATCGCTCTTTCCCGGGCGCTTCTTCCCTCACGCCCGCCGGAGCCCCTTCTCTTCCTTCAGCCGTTCCATGATCCGCTCTACCACATGCTCCACCACGTATTCCTTGTACGCGCCGCCATGCCCTGCGCTCCCGAACAGCTCCATCTTCTCCTCCGTCGCTCTCTTCACCGCTTCCGTGATGCTCGGCATCAAATCCGTCATCCCGGCTCCTTCCTTGAACTGATCATGCGCCGTCTTCGCAGACGCGTTGTTGATGTCCGTGAAGATGTTCACCTTCGCGATCCCGTTCGCGATCGCCTTCCGGAAGTCCTCGTCCGTCAGTCCTGACCCTCCGTGCAGCACCAGCGGCGTCTCCACCATCCCTCGGATCTCCTTCAATCGCTCAAAATCCAGCTTCGGCTTGCTCTTGTACGCCCCGTGCGCCGTCCCGATCGCCACCGCCAGCGCGTCCACTCCCGTCGTTTCCGCGAATACCTTCGCCTCTACTGGATCTGTGTATATGCTGTGGTCCCCGCTTCCGTCCCCTTCCGCGCTGCCGTCGTTCGCTCCCACGTGACCCAGCTCCGCTTCCACCGAGATCCCACGGCTGTGCGCGTATTCCACCATCGCCTTTACATCCCGCACATTCTCCTTGTAGCTCTTCGTCGAGCAATCGTACATCACCGACGAGAACCCCAACGCAATCGCCTTGTGCACGCAGTCCAGCGTCAGACCATGATCAAAGTGCAGCACCACCGGCACCTTCGCCCGCTTCGCCATCGGCACCAGGATCAGCGCCAGCTCCTCCA
>CAKTTT010000243.1 GCA_934615635.1 uncultured Eubacteriales bacterium
ATCAATAAGAGCTATGAGGGCATCGAGGGCGCCAGCATCGATATCACCGGCGGTACCATCCGGGTGACGGCCAGCGACGACGGCCTCAACACCGCCGGAGGAAACGACGGCTCCTCTCTGAACGGCCGGCCCGGACAGAACAATTTCCGCCCCGCCGAAGGCGGCGACAGCAGCTATTATCTCCGGATCACCGGCGGCGAGCTCACAGTCAATGCCTCCGGCGACGGTCTGGACTCCAACGGCGCCTTGTATATCGAGGGCGGTACCATTCTGGTCAGCGGTCCCACCAACAGCGGCAACGGCGCCTTGGATTACGACGGCACCGGCACCGTCTCCGGCGGCATCGTGGTGGCCGCAGGGGCCTCCGGCATGGCTCAGGGCTTCACCAGCGCCTCCACCCAATGCTCCATCCTCTATACCTTCTCCTCCACGGTCGGCGGCGGCACCGCCTTCACCCTCTCTGACAGCGCCGACAACGTCCTGGTGACCTTTGCCCCGGAAAAAAGCTATCAGTCCGTGGTGGTGAGCGTCCCGGAAATGGTGCTGGGTGAAACCTACACCCTCACCGCGGGCAGCCAGACGGCCTCGGTCACCCTCACTTCCGTCGCCACCTCCGGTGGGGCCGGCGGCATGGGTGGAGATCCAGGCGGCGGCATGGGAGGAGGCATGGGCGGAGATCCGGGCGGTGGTATGGGCCCCGGCAGACGATGAGCGGAAAAGCCCTCCTTTTGGTCTCCATTCCCGGCGCTCTCCTTTACAAGGCGGATCGTGTATACGGTCCGCCTTGATTTTCGCCTTCAAGCGGATCCTTTCCCGGCTATCTTCCTTTTCTTCAAGGGTAACATTGCAGGGACGGTTCGATTGTGGTATGATAGCATCGGTTGACAAGGGACAATACGGTATTTCGGCAGGAAAAGGGGCGCTGGCATCCTTGTCCTCGTTGTCGGGCGGCACCTCGTTCTCCTTGCCATTTCCTCTTTTTCACTGCCGAAAAACGCCGAAGGACCTGCCGCCGGAATAAAAAACGGCCGGCAAAACCGAGAACACCGCGGGCCGCTCTTTTGAAGCGCGGCAGGCGCGTTTGCTCTTATCAACGATGCGAGGCATATCGTTTTCAGCAAAGGATGACGGCTATGACGATTACCATTCCCGCCTATGTGAGGCGCATACTGGATATACTGGACGAGGGACAATACGAGGCCTACGTAGTGGGCGGCTGCGTACGGGACAGCCTGCTGGGCCGTGTCCCCGATGACTGGGACGTGACCACCTCCGCCCTGCCGGAGGAGACGCGGCGGCTTTTTTCCCAGGGAGGCTTTCGGCTTTTTGAAACCGGGCTGAAGCACGGCACCCTAACGGTGCTGTCCGAGGACAAGCCGGTGGAGATCACCACCTTCCGGGTGGACGGCGGCTATTCCGACAACCGCCATCCGGACGAGGTCCGTTTTACCCACAGCCTGGCGGAGGATCTTTGCCGCCGGGATTTCACCATCAACGCCATGGCCTATCATCCGGACAAAGGGCTCCAGGATCTGTATTCCGGCCGAACCGATCTGCAGCAGGGGATCCTCCGCTGCGTAGGGGTGCCCGATGTCCGTTTTCACGAGGATGCCCTGCGCATTCTACGGGCGCTGCGCTTTTCCGCGGTTTTAGGCTTCTCGCTGGAGGAACAGACAGAGGAGGCGCTGCGGCGGAGCCGGGAGCTCCTGAAGCAGATCGCGGCGGAACGGCTGTGCAGTGAGCTGCTCCGGCTGCTTTGCGGAAAGGACGTGCTGCGGGTACTGCTGTCCTACCCGGAGGTGCTGGCGGAGGTCATTCCCGAGCTGGCGGCCATGGTGGGCTTCCAGCAGCACAACGCCTACCACGCTTACGATGTATACGAACACACCGCCCGCTGTGTGGCGGCTGCTCCCGCCCAGCCGGTGGTACGGCTGACCGTGTTGCTGCACGACATTGGCAAGCCCTCCTGCTTTACACAGGATGCGGAGGGGGTGGGCCATTTCTATGGTCATCAGGCCGCCGGAGCCGCCATGGTCCGAACGATTCTAACCCGGCTGCGGCTTCCTACCCGTACAGTGGAGGCGGTGGAACGGCTCGTCACCTATCACGACATACAGATCGAGCCCCGGGAAAATGTGATCCGGCGCTGGCTCAACCGGCTTGGCGAGGAGGAATTCCGCTGGCTGCTGGAGGTTAAAAAAGCGGATATCTGCGGCCAAAACCCGGCCCTGCGGAGCCGGGTGGCGGAAATCGACCGCCTCTCCCGCCTGACCGACAAGATAGTGGCGGAAGGGCAGTGCTTCTCCCTCAAGGATCTGCAGGTCAACGGCCACGACTTGATGGCGCTGGGCCTGTATCCCGGCAAAAAACTGGGCGATCTGCTCCAGGCCCTGCTGGAGCAGGTACTGGAGGGCCGCTGCCCCAACGAACGGGAGGCACTGCTGGCGCAGGCCCGCGCTCTGCTGCAAAAGGGAGTCTAATTCGTGTGAAAGGAGCCTGACCATCCATGGATATCCCCTCCTGCGCCGTCTGTCCCCGCCGCTGTCATGCCCACCGGACGGCGGATAGCGGCGGAGGATATTGCCGGCTGCCCGCCGACCCCACCCTGGCCCGGGCCGCCCTGCATTTCGGCGAGGAACCATGCTTGAGCGGCGTGCAAGGCTCGGGGGC
>CAKTTT010000244.1 GCA_934615635.1 uncultured Eubacteriales bacterium
TTGTCATGCGGACCAATATGTTTGAAAATATGGGGCTGTATTATCTGGGCCCTGTGGACGGGAACGACGAGCGGAAAATCGAGCTTCTGCTCCGGGAGGCAAAGACGAAGGACTGCTGCACCCTGATCCATATGATCACCTTGAAGGGAAAGGGTTACGGACCGGCGGAGGAGCACCCGTCCCGGTATCACTTTGCGGGGGGATTTGACCCTGCAAAGGGAGTGTGCACGCCGCCCAGGAGGACGTTTTCCTCTGTGTTCGGCAGCCATATGTGTGCCCTTGCCCTGGACAATCCCGATCTTGTGGCCATCACTGCTGCCATGGACAAGGGGACAGGGCTCTCCAGTTTCAAATATATGTTCCCGGACCGGTTTTTCGATATGGGGATTGCGGAGGAAGCGGCGGCCACCTTTGCCGCCGGTCTCGCCATAGGAGGAAAGGTGCCTGTATATGCCGTATACTCCACGTTCCTCCAGCGCGCCTATGATCAGCTTTGCGAGGATATCGCCATGCAAAATGTCCACGCGGTGGTTGCCATCGACCGGGCGGGAATCGTCCCCGGCGACGGGATCACCCATCAGGGAATTTTTGACGTATCTCTGCTTTCTTCCATTCCCGGTGTAACTTTGTATGCACCGGAAACCTACGAGGAGCTCAAGGACTGCCTGGAACGGTGTGTCGCCGGAACGGGCCTGTGCGCCCTGCGGTATCCCAAGGGAGCAGCGGCGGACTACGACCGTACTTCCTTTGTGCCTGCGGCGGAGGGGATCGCGGTGGCCGATGGGGACCAAAACGCGGATGTGGCCCTCCTTACCTATGGCAGGCTTACCCGCCATGCCGTTCTGGCGGCGGAACAGCTGGCATCCCGTTATCGCGTGCGCATCATCAAACTGGTGCGGCTGCTGCCCCTGAACCTTGAAACGATTTCCGTCTTGTGTCGGGGGACTGCGTTGGTGTACATACTCGAGGAAGGTGTGCGCAGCGGTGGAATCGGAGAGGCGGCATCGGCGTGTTTTGCGTGCCGGCAGGGGATGCCGCCGGTGCATATCCGCTGCGTGGAGGGATTTCTGCCCCATGGGGATGTGGAAAGCCTCGACCGCCTCTGCGGTTTTTTGCCGGAGCAGATCGCGGCGGAGATTCAAAATATTTTGCAGGAAAGATAATGTCCGTTTGCATATAAAAACAAAAAAACAGAGAAACCCCCACTATTTTGCATGAATGATATTGACATAATGCAAAAACAGGACTATACTAAATGGCAATAAAGTATATTGTATCAAGGAGTTTGTCGTGCAAAAAGAGACAAAGAAGAGACAAAAGCATTTTCACGATATAAATGGCGACCGGGACGGGAAAATTGAATTTTCGGATGTGACCAATTTAATCGAGCAGAGCGTGCACCACTATTCCCTCCAGGATCGGGAGACGCCGTATTTGTACCGGCAGCTGTACAGCTACGACGCCGTGCCCCGTGTGTCCTTCAACCATCGGTACGTGCCCATCAACATGCCGGCGGAAATCTGGATTACGGATACCACCTTCCGGGACGGACAGCAGTCCAGAGCCCCCTTTACAGTGGATCAGATTGTGGACTTGTTCACGATGATGCATCGGCTGGGCGGCCCAAACGGGATCATCCGGCAGACGGAATTTTTCGTGTATACGGAAAAGGACCGGGAAGCGCTGGCCCGCTGCATGGACCTGGGGTATGAATTCCCCGAGATCACCAGCTGGATCCGGGCGTCCACCCAGGACTTTCAGCTGGTAAAGAGCCTGGGCATCAAAGAGACCGGCGTGCTGGTGTCCTGCAGCGACTACCATATTTATAATAAAATGGGACTTACCCGTGCGAAGGCGATGGATAAGTACCTGGGCGTGGTCCAGGAGATTCTGGATATGGGGATCCGCCCCCGCTGCCATTTTGAGGATATTACGAGAGCGGACTTTTACGGCTTTGTGGTGCCTTTTGCAAACGAGCTGCGCAAGTTGGGAGAAGCGGCGGGCATTCCGGTAAAGATCCGGGCCTGCGACACGATGGGCTACGGTGTCACCTATCATGGCGCGGCCCTGCCCCGAAGCGTTTCCGGCATTATATATGGCCTGATGCACTATGCAGGTATTGATTCATCTATGCTGGAGTGGCACGGCCACAACGACTTTTACAAGGTTGTACCCAATGCGGCGACTGCCTGGCTGTATGGAGCGTCCAGTGTCAACTGCTCTCTCCTTGGAATCGGAGAGCGCACCGGCAACTGCCCTCTGGAGGCCATGGTGATGGAATATGCTTCTCTGCGGGGCACCATGGATGGGATGGACCCCACGGTGATTACGGAGATCGCCCGGTATTTTGAAAAGGAGATCGGCTATGAGATCCCGCCCCGCACGCCTTTTGTGGGGCACGATTTCAATGTGACCCGGGCGGGGATCCACGCGGACGGACTGCTCAAGGACGAGGAGATCTACAACATCTTCAACACCCAGCTGATTTTGAACCGGCCGCCGTCTGTGGCTGTCGACGCCCACAGCGGGCTTGCGGGGATCGCGCACTGGCTCAATGCGGCACTGCGGGAGCGGGGAATCGACAAAACTTACGGAAAGCGCAGCAGTGCGGTCCTGAAGATCAAGGAAATGGTGGACGCCCAGTATGCGGCGGGGAGATACACCACCA
>CAKTTT010000245.1 GCA_934615635.1 uncultured Eubacteriales bacterium
GTCCCGGGGCGGTGATCGCTTATCTGTCCGAGCTTGTGAAGCTGACGGCCACCGCCGTGAAGAAGCTGCTGCATGTTTTGACGGTGGATCGGCTGGAGCTTGTCATCCGGGCGGCGGGAGAGGATGCGGCGGACACGGCGCTCCTTTTCGGAAAAATCTGCGCGGGGGTGTATCCCTCCCTGTCGGCGCTCCAGTGCGTGATCCGCACCAGAAAACGGCAGGTGGAGATTACGCCGGATTTTACCGGCGGCGGGACGCAGGTGCGCTTTCATGTTCGGCTGCACGCCATACCCCTGCGGATTTTAGCGGTGGGCGGCGGATTTATTCTGCGGTATCTTGCCTATACTATAAAAGATGCGGACAAGGACACCAAAACGATACAGGAGGTATGAAAAATGGATCATCAGGTACAAAATCTGTTGGGCGTATCCATGGATAAAATCAAGGAAATGGTGGACAACAATACCGTGGTAGGGGATCCCATCACCACTCCGGACGGCACGGTGCTGATCCCGGTGTCCAAGGTTTCCTACGGCTTCGCGGCCGGCGGATCGGATATTCCCACCAAAAACAGCGGCGGGTTGTTCGGCGGCGGTAGTGGCGCGGGAATCAACGTCACGCCGGTGGCCTTTCTCGTGGTGTCCAGCGGGGAGGTACGGCTGCTGCACATTGTTTCCAAGCCGGATTCCACCGACAAGGTGGTGAATCTGGTGCCGGATCTGGTGGATAAAATCAGCGGTTTGTTCAGCAAGAAGAAAGAAAAGACGGAAACGACCACGGTGGAGGCCCAGGATAAAACCGGGACGGAATCCGTGACCGTGACCGAAACCACCACAAAAGAATAAGCATGGCGCCGCCCCCTGCCGCATAGGTTTAAGGTAGAACAGGTGGGTGGTGGATAAGGATGAAACGATGGAAACGATGGCTGGCCGCCGCGGCCGCTGCTTGTTGCTTGACGGCGGCGGGAGGAGAAATTCCTTGTAAAGCGGACGGCCTTTCCGCCAAATCGGCGGTGCTGTACGAGCCGGAATCTGGCCGGATTCTGGTGGATAAGGACGCCCATACCCCGCGTCCCATGGCCAGCACCACCAAGATCATGACCGCACTGTTGGCGCTGGAGCTGTGCGATCCCGCGACCGAGATCACCGTGCCTCAGCAGGCGGTGCTGGTGGAGGGCTCCTCTTTGGGGCTGCGGGGCGGGGACAGGATCACCATGCTGGATCTGGTGACCGGGCTCATGCTCCAGTCGGGCAACGATGCGGCCAATACCATCGCGATGGTGACGGCGGGGAGCCTGCCTGCCTTTGCGGAAAAGATGAATGCCAAAGCGGCCGAGCTGGGGATGAAAGACAGCCATTTCGTCACGCCATCCGGGTTGGATCAGGAGGGACACGCCTCCTCGGCCTACGATATGGCGCTGCTGGCCGCCGCCGCGCTCCGCAATCCTCTGCTGGCGGAGATCTGCGCCAAAAAGTCGGCGGTGATCGCTTTTGGGAATCCCAAGCGGAAGGTGACAGTGACCAACCACAATAAGCTGCTCTCCCTTTATCCGGATGCGGTGGGAATGAAAACGGGTTTTACGAAAAAATCCGGCCGCTGTCTGGTGTCGGCGGCCCGGAAGGACGGCGTTACCTTGATCGCCGTCACCCTGAATAGCCCTGATGACTGGAACGACCATATTCGCCTTTATGAGCAGGGCTTTCCGCAATTGGAATCCTTTCAGCCTTCCCTGCCGGAGCTGCCGGACGTGAAGGTGGCGGGCGGCCTCACCGACACGGTTCAGCTCACCGGCCAGCTTCCGCCGGCGCTGATTTTGTCCAGCGGGGACGGGGAGAGACTGGCGGTGAAAACGGAGCTGCCCCGCTTTGTTCTGGCGCCTATATCGGCGGGGGAGACGTTGGGCAGAGTGCGGTATTATCTGGACGGTAGGGAGGTGACCAGCGTGCCGCTGACGGCCGCCTATGGGGTGGATGCCAGGCCGACGGCGGGAGCCTTCGGCCGCTGGCTGCGGGCCCTGAGGGAGCTGACGGAGGCTTTTTTTCGATTGTAATTTCTTAAAATAATGGTACATAAATAGACGGAAAGAGCAGGTTTGAAAATGGCGGAAGTGAGGCTGCAAAAGCTGCTGTCCGAGCGGGGGATCGCTTCCCGGCGGAAGGCGGAGGAGTTAATCGAGCAGGGAAAGGTCAAGGTGAACGGCCATGTGGCCCGGCTGGGCGATAAGGCGGACGACCGAAAGGACATCGTCACGGTGGCGGGCAAACGGGTGGCAAAGGCGGAAATGCCGGTCTATCTCATGCTGTATAAGCCCCGGGGCTATATCACCACCATGAACGACGAGCGGGGGCGCCGCTGCGTGGCGGAGCTGGTGGCGGACGCGGGGACGCGGGTGTATCCCGTGGGGCGGCTGGATCGGGATTCCGAGGGATTACTGCTGCTCACCAACGATGGGGATTTTGCCAACGCCATCATGCACCCGCGCACCCATATTCCCAAATATTACCGGCTGACGCTGCGCACCGCTCCTACCGATGAACAAATGCTTCGCTTTGCTCAGGGAATCGAACTGGATGGGCGGAAAACCGCGCCTGCGGAAATCACCCTCCTGCTCACTGAGCCGGATCGCGCGGTGGCGGAGGTGGTCCTCTATGAGG
>CAKTTT010000246.1 GCA_934615635.1 uncultured Eubacteriales bacterium
GTGGTGATCAACCGCTACAGCAAGGAGCCCCTGGTAAAGCGGATTATTGGGTTGGAAGGGGACACCATCGCCATTAACCAGGACGGCGAGGTGCTTCTCAACGGCGAGGTGCTGGATGAGCCCTATCTGGCGGAGGGGACCGTAACCTGGCGTAACCAGATGGGGGACGAGGCGGTCACGGTGCCGGCGGGCTGCGTATTCGTCATGGGAGACAATCGGGGGCCGGGCCGGTCTCATGACAGCCGTTCCAATGAAGCCGGCCTGCGGTTTGTGGACAAGCGGGATTTAATGGGCAAGGCGGTTTACCGTATTTGGCCTTTTGAGAGCTTTGGGGATCTGTATACTTATCAAGAGTAAGCGAGGTTAGCAACGTGCAGGAAGGCGGCACCATTCAATGGTTTCCGGGCCACATGGCCCGGACGCGGCGAAAAATCAAAGAGAGTCTGGGGCTGGTGGACGCCACCGTGGAGATTATCGATGCCCGTATTCCCGTCAGCTCCCGGAACCCCGAACTGGACGGGCTGGTGGGGGAAAAACCCCGGCTGATCGTACTGAATAAGGCGGATTTAGCGGATGAGGCGGCCACACGCGCGTGGGTCGCTTTCCTCCGGACAGCGGGCGCCGCCGCCATGGGGGCGGACTGCAAATCCGGCCGGGGCATGGAGCGATTTTCCCCCCTGCTCAAGGAGCTGTTGGCGGACAAGCTGGCCGCCTGGGAAAGCAAAGGAATGGGAAGCCGCCCGATCCGGGTGATGGTGCTGGGGATCCCTAATGTGGGGAAATCCTCCTTTATCAACCGGCTGGCCCGGGGCGGCAAGGCCAAGGTGGAGGACCGGCCGGGTGTTACCAGGGAAAATCGGTGGTTCGTTTCTTCGGATGGGGTTCAGCTCTTGGATACCCCGGGTGTGCTCTGGCCGAAGTTCGAGGATCAGGAGATCGCCCGTCATCTGGCCTATACCGGCGCCATCCGGGATCAGATTCTGGACTGTGAGGAGCTGGCTTGCGGTTTGTTGGCGCTTTTGGCCTTCCGATATCCCATGCTTCTGGCGGAACGCTACCGTCTTACCGGAGAGATGCCGACGGACGGCTGGGAGCTGCTCCAAATCATCGGCCGCAAGCGGGGAATGCTGATATCCGGCGGCGAGGTGCATACCGAACGGGCTGCCGTGATGGTGCTGGATGAATTCCGGGGAGGAAAGATCGGCCGCATCACACTGGAAAGCCCCGGAAACGCAGAGGGATAACTGTATGCATACAAATGGGTGGAAACGGCGGTTTTCACCCTCGTTTTGTGTATGCTCCGCAGGCGGATATCTGTAAAGGGGTATCGCTTTTCGAAACGGAATTTTCACAATTGGGGATACCATCGCCCATCAATTTACCGTAAACAGGAGGGGTCGGCGTGAAGGATAAACAGGAGACCGGTATACGGGACAATGTGGCGTTTGACGAGGCGATCCGCAGCGAGGGAATCCGATGGCTGTGCGGCGTGGACGAGGCAGGGCGGGGACCTTTGGCGGGCCCGGTTTACGCCGCCGCCGTCGTTTTTTTTCCTGAAAGGGTGCCCGAAGGGCTTAACGACTCCAAAAAGCTGACGGAAAAGCGTCGGGAGGAGCTGTTCGACGTCATTTGCGCCGAAGCCGCCGCGTATTCCATCGCCTTCGCCACGCCGGAGGAAATCGATCGTCTCAACATTCTGCAGGCTACCTTTCTGGCCATGCGGCGGGCGGTGGAAGGGCTTTCTCTGCCGCCGGAACTGATTTTAGTGGACGGGAACCGGGCCCCTTCAGAGTGGAGGACGCCTGTGAGAACGATTGTAAAGGGAGATGCCTTGTCCGCTTCGATTTCCGCCGCATCCATCCTGGCCAAGGTCAGCCGGGACCGGGAAATGCTCCGGTTGGATGCGCTTTATCCCGCCTACCGTTTTGCCAAGCACAAGGGCTATGGCACCAGAGAGCATTATGCCGCGCTGCTGGAAAATGGTCCGTCGCCCGTCCATCGCCGCACCTTTTTGCGGACGCTGGAGAAGCATACGGCGACATAAGAGGAAGGGGGAGAGGCGCTTGGCCGGAGTATCCAAGGGCGCTGCCGGCGAGGTGATGGCCGCGCGCTTTCTGCGTTCCAAAGGCTATACCATTCTGGTGTCCAATTATCGTACCCGGTTCGGGGAAATTGACATAATCGCTTCCGACGGCCAGTATATTGCTTTCGTGGAGGTCAAGACCCGCAGCGAGGATTCTTATTATGCTCCACGGGAGGCGGTAACGGATATGAAACAGCAGCGTATTATCAAGACAGCCGGCATCTATCTGCACACCTTTCCCACCGACCTGCAGCCCCGGTTTGACGTGGTGGAGATCGTCACCCGGAAGGGCCGTCCGCTGGAGCCGGTTTCCATCGATCATTTCATGGCGGCTTACGAAACGGGGGATCTCCATGCGTCTTTTTGATCTGCATTGCGATACCCTGTATGAATGTTGGCGCACCGGTGAGAGGCTGGAGGCCAATCGGCTGCATATCGATTTGGACCGCGGCCGGCGTTTTGACGCCTGGGCGCAGGTGTTCGCGGTGTGGATGCCCGATACCATCCGAGGCGAGGGCGCCTGGCTCCAATGCAGGACCATATTGGAG
>CAKTTT010000247.1 GCA_934615635.1 uncultured Eubacteriales bacterium
GTTCAGATAACAGCAGGTATTGTCCACCCAGCCATCCTCCAGCCCGTCCCGTTCGATCCTCCACCATCTTGCGTCCCGCTCCTCCCGTATGGTGAACGCATCCCCGGGAGACAGGAGGGCCACGACGGAACCATCCTCCTCAGGGGAGGCATACACCGCCGTCTCGATGGAGGCGAAGCCGGTGGCGCCCTCCAGCGGCAGCTCAAAATCCTCCGCCCTTTCGCCCGTCAGCTCCCACCCTTCATAGATGACGCCGGTTTCCGGATCCCGGTAGGCGGTGGGAAGGGTAGTGGGAGGGGTGGTGGGCGGCAGCGTGGGCGCGGTGGAGGCGGCCGCCGTCCCGCCGGCGGTGGGGCCGCTGCTGCTCTCCGGCGGCGTATCCGGGCCGCTGCAGGCGGCCAGCAGCAGGGCGGCCGCCAGCGGGAGCAGTCTCAATCGGTAAAGCTTCATGCATCCCCCTTCTCTCCCCGCCCTGTCAGGACGGATAGGCATCCTTATCCCATTGATATCCTTTTTTCTCCATTTCGGCGGCGGTCATCTTGGCTGAACGGACGTAAAGGGAGTCCACATAATACCAGCCGCCGTCAAAGTTGGCAAGGATCCAGCAATGATAGGTCCCGTGCTGCCAGCCCAGACCGGTGACATAATATACGTCATAACCCGCCCGCTGGAACAGCAAATAGGTCAGCGACGCGAAATTATAGCAGCTTCCCGTCCCGTAATCCAGCAGATGAAGGGCGT
Organism: uncultured Eubacteriales bacterium; assembly: GCA_934615635.1. Taxonomy (GTDB): domain Bacteria; phylum Bacillota; class Clostridia; order Oscillospirales; family Acutalibacteraceae; genus CAKTXU01. The sequence goes on from CAKTTT010000247.1 coordinate 742, forward strand.
TTTCCTCCAGCGATTTTTCCGCCGCCCACTTGTAGGTATAATGGTCGTGAACATAATCGTAGATATTCTTGGGGGTGCGGCCGTATTGATTCAGTATCTCGTCCAGCCGCTGCTCCAGCTCCTTGGTGAGATGGACAGGCGGCTTGGTGGCGGACGGCGGCGTCGCGGTGGCGGGCGTTTTCGTATCGGAAACGGTGGTCGCGGCCGCGCCCTCCTTGTCGATGGCCACCCCGTCCACCGTCGTGCCGCAGGCCATCCTGCCATCCTCATAAAAATACCGGAGAATCCCCTGAATTTCCCGCCAGCCCTTCACCAGGACGCCCTGGGAGCAGTAATAGCGCGCGGAGTCTTGGGTGACCCATCCCTCCAGCAGCGCCCCATCCTCCTCAAACTGATAGGCCGTGCCTTCGATGGTATGAGAACCGGTATAGGGACGGCCGTCCGCCCCGTAATAATACGCCTTCCCCTCGGCAATGCGCCAGCCGGTTTTCGCCGCCGTTGTGGCCGTGGAAGCGACGGATACGCCGGAGGAACCAGGATCGCTTTCTCCCCCCAGCCGGTCGGACACGAACCGCCACAGCCACGCCAGCAGCAGGATCAGCAGCGCGGCCAGCAGGAGCGTGATGCCCACGACGATCAGAATCCGCAGTTGCCGCCGTCTCTTTCGTTTTGCGTTCATTGTGTCATCCATCCTTTTCAGGAGCAAAGGCGTCCGCCGGTTAAGCTCTCCGCCGATACCCGACCGCCGTTGGCTTGTCCAGTCCTTCGCCGGGCTCCTCCGGCCAATCGGTTTTCCTCCCTATCATACAACAGCAGGCCGCTTATTACAATGCAAAAAAATGCAAAAATTTCGGGTATTCCCCGCCGCTTCCTCCCAGCAGGGGGCGGCTGGATCAGGAAAAACTCCCGCAAGCTTATCATATCCCGCGCAAAGCGATCCATTCCCATTTTCTCCCTCCTCTTTCCGGTCCTTCCAACGATCCGGTCGGCTGCTCCGGCCCGCCGCTTTTTTCATGCCCCGATCTGCCCCCGTTCCGGCTACAGGAAGCGGAGAGAAGGGGAGTCGCCGGCGGGAAAAGCGTCCCCAAAAAGGGCTGAACAAATTCGCCGCGGCGGTTTTTGTCTTAACATCTCTCAATCCCTGCGCCGGAAATCCTTACGCGGCGACGAGGATGCACTCTCCTGAGGGGGCGGTCCTTCCTCTTCCGGCCGCAATCCCTGTATGGGATTTTGCTTTTCCTCCGGGGATGCGGTATAATGGCCGCGATATCCCGCCGCAGCAAACCTGGAAGGGAGGAGCCGTCATGCTCATTGACCCGAAAAGCATACGCCATTATCGTCTGTGCGCCCACCATCTGGATAAAAAAATCCCGCCCGAGAGCATCCTGGAAGCCGCCGGCGCCTGCGGACTGCAGAATTCTCCTCCCGGGGCGTGGGAAACGGCGCTGTTCAACCGGCTGGAGGGCTATCCCCTCCAGGAACTTCGGGAGTCCTTATACGCCCGGAAAATCCTGCTGCAGGCCTGGAGCTACCGAGGCGTTCCCGTGGTTTTTCCCACCGATGAAAGCAGCGTCTTCCTTTCCTCCCTCATCGCCCGGCAGGGGGAGGAGCCCTGGATCTATACCCGCGGCATCACGGCGGCGCTCGATTTCCTCGGGATGCCCCTTGACGCCTTGCTTCCGCTGGTCAGAAAAGCCGCCGCCGCGCTGGATAACCAGGTTGTCAAAAGCAAGGAATCGCTGGATCGGATGCTGGCGGAAATCGTCCGGCGGGATTTACCGCCGGAAAAGAAGGCGCTGTGGGACGCGCCTTCCCTCTATGGCAGCCCGGATCGGCAAACGATGGGCGGCGCGGTTGTCTCT
>CAKTTT010000248.1 GCA_934615635.1 uncultured Eubacteriales bacterium
CCCACAACAGCGACTATTTCACCATGACCGTGGTGCCCGATCTGCTCAACCTCGACGATGTGGTCAACCGCAGCATCAACCAGTCCTTCGGTCGCAGCTTCAACACCAGCCTGTGTACCTTTACGGCGGTGGCCGTGGTGGCGGTGATGGCTCTGGCGCTGCATATGGATTCTATCACCAGTTTTGCCGTGCCGATGATGTTCGGCATCGTTTCCGGTTTCTACACCTCCATGTTCCTCTGCTCCCCCCTCTGGGCGGCTTGGGTGGAATATAAGGAGAAGAAGGAATCCCTGGCAAAAGCCAACGGCAAAGACAGAAAGGCCGGCGGCAAGAAAAAGGCGAAAAAAGCTTAACCGATCGTCAAACGGGCTGCGGATGTGTTCCGCGGCCCGTTTTTTGCGTCGGCGCCGCCTGTCGGGAGAATCCGGAACGGCGGTCCGTCCCGCGATCGCACACAAAGTCGGGTGTTTAGCCGCGGCTTCTGATAAAATATGGATCGGAGGGGGATAACGATGGATTGGATAATCGGAATGCAGAAGGCGATCGATTATATCGAGGAGCATATCACCGAGGAGATCGATTATGAAATGGTTGCCCAACAGAGCTTTTCCTCAAGCTTCCATTTTCAGCGGGTATTCAGCATCCTTTGCGGGTATACCTTGGGGGAGTATATTCGCTGCCGCCGCTTATCCCTGGCGGGAGCGGAGCTGGCTCTGGGGAAGATAAAGGTGATCGATGCGGCCGTAAAATACGGCTATGACAGCCCGGACAGCTTCGGGAGAGCCTTTCAGAAATTCCATGGACTCACGCCTTCCGACGCGCGGCGGAAGGGCTCTAGCCTCCAGTCCTTTTCCCCTCTGGTTCTCAAAATTGTATGGGAAGGTGGCAGTCGTATGCACTATCGTGTGGAAGACAAACCGGAGTTGATCCTTACCGGCTACAAAAGGAGGTTCCAGGGGGTGCCTGGCGACCGTGAGGATCAGGAGTGCGATTTTTACGTACACACCAGGGCGCAGCAATATCTGCTGAACGGGATGTCCGATCATCCGGAGACCCAGCACAATGTGATCATGAATATTGACGACGAGGGCTATGATTTCTATATCGCGCAGGAGCTGCCTCGGCATACCCGGGAACGGATGGGGGAGGACTGTGTTTTAGGGGAGCCGTATGCCTCCCTGTTTGAAAACATCCGCGTTCCCGCGCATACCTATGCGATTTTTGAAACCGAGAGATGCTGGTATCCCACAGTGGTTTCCCCGGAGCTGAGACGCAGAATCGTTTCCGAGTGGCTGCCAGGTTCGGGATATCAGTTTGCGGATGCGCCGGAAATCGTGGTGACGCATTGGTTCGGCAGGCTGGGCTGCCAGGAGCGATACCGGGAGCTATGGATTCCGGTTGAGCAGAAGGGGTAAGTGCCCGTATCGGCGGGCGGACTTTCTCCTTGTCAGGGAAACATACGGTTTCGCCGGAGGCGGCGGCCGGTCAACCTTCACTTCCAGCATGGGGTGAAGCGGGCTGCTGACCAAAAACCTAAATAGCAGAAAAACCAGCGGCGGATGCGGTATGCTGGTTTACGGGCGGCGGGGCATAATGATGCAAGAGAAGGAAATTCCGGTGCGGGTTGAGAGGCCCGCCGGTATCAGGCTCTTTTGGCCGCTGTTCATGTCATAGGCTTCGTCGACGGTTTAGACCGGGGCCGGTTATGGCGCTTCTATGCAGGGACGATAGGGATGATCTTCCGGCTGGGTCTCCCCCCTGTGCCGCTTGCCGCCGGTTCCCGGGGAGGCCGGCGCGCCGTCGGAAGGCAATGGCGGGCATATGGGAGAGGCCGCCGGAGAATGCAGGCTGTCCCCACGGGCCGAAGCCCGTCAAAGGCGTGGGAAAACGCCGGGATTGGGAAGAAAATCGGCGAGAAAGAAGGAAGGCGTGGGAAAGACGCGGAAAATTTGGCTTTTCCTATTGACAAACAGGCGGCGGCGGGCTATAATATCTGTAAAGGTAAACGCTTTACAGGCCCGGCTGCCGCCGGTTTTCTTTTTGTCCGCTTTACGTTTGTCCGGCCGCGGTAAATTTGAGATCGGAGGAGGGCGTGGGATGGCCAAGAATCTGGAAATTGCGCTGCTGTTTGATTTTTATGGCGAGATGCTCACGGATAAGCAGCGCGATGTGGTAGAGCTGTATTACAACGACGATCTCTCCCTCTCCGAAATCGCGGAAAACGAGGGGATCACCCGGCAGGGCGTGCGGGATTCCATCAAGAGGGCGGAAACCCAGCTGACCGAGATGGAGGAGCGCCTCGGCCTGGTCAGGCGGTTCGGCGAGATGCGGGAAAAGCTGGAGGAGATCCGGCAGGCGGTCCGGGACATCCAGGAGATCAATGAGCGGTGTGGCTTTTCCCGGGAAATAGGGGACCGCACCCGTCGGATACTGGAGCTGTCCGAGGGGCTGGCCGACTGATGAAAAAGGATAACGGATGAGATAAAGGGGGATCGATATGGCGTTTGAAGGACTGTCC
>CAKTTT010000249.1 GCA_934615635.1 uncultured Eubacteriales bacterium
ACTTCCGTCCGTCTCTGACTGCCCGGAGAGCTGACTCATTGACGATATTGGCAAGCTCTGCACCGGAAGCGCCGGAGTGGACGCCGGCCCTTTCCACATGCTCCATAATACCGGGGATGAGATAATCCTCCCCGTCGCAGATAGCGTCCACCTCCACCTCCTTCCCCATCAGATATTTGTCGATAAGGACCGGATTCTCCAGCTCGTGAGAGGTGATGATGGCCATGTATTCCTTCACGTCGTTGTCGTCGTAGGCGATGATCATATTCTGACCGCCCAGCACATAGGAGGGACGCAGCAGCACCGGATAACCCAGCCGACCCGCCGCCTTAAGGGCATCCTCCGTGGTGAATACCGTGGTGCCCTGGGGGCGGGGGATGCCGCATTGTTCCAGCAGCTCGTCGAACCGTTCCCGATCCTCCGCGGCATCGATGCTGTCCGCCGGAGTGCCGAGAATCTTCACCCCCCGGCTTTCCAGATGCTTGGTCAGCTTGATGGCCGTCTGACCGCCGAACTGCACCACCACGGCCTCGGGACGCTCGGTGGCCAGGACGTTGTCCACATCCTCCGGGGTCAGCGGATCGAAATAGAGCCGGTCGGAGGTGTCGAAATCGGTGGAGACGGTTTCCGGATTGTTGTTGGCGATGATGGCCTCATATCCAAGCTTTTTCAGTGTCCGCACGCAATGGACGGAGCAGTAGTCGAACTCGATGCCCTGGCCGATGCGAATGGGGCCGGAGCCGAAAACGATCACCCGCTTTTTGCCGGAATTTAGCTGCTGATTATACAGTTCCGCCTCGTTTTCATCGTCCCAGGTGGAGTAAAAATAAGGGGTTTCGGCGTCGAATTCCGCCGCGCAGGTGTCCACCATCTTATAGACGGCATGGCGCTGCAGGGGGATCTCCTGACCAGACAGGCGGCGGATGGTTTTATCCAGAAAGCCCAGCCGCTTGGCCCGCATATAGGTTTCCTCGTCCAAAACGGAGGAGGAAAGCTCCGCCTCCATGGCCACCAGCCGGTTGAGCTTGGAAAGGAACCACCGGTCGATCTTGGTCAGATCATAAATCTCGTCCGCGGTCATAATCTTCCGCTTCAGCGCCGCGTAAATGGCGAAAATCCGCTCGTCGTCCATAGCGGCGATAATCCCCTTGATCTCCTCGTCGGTCTTTCCATCCAGCTTGGGCAGGTTCGGGGTATCGATCCCCAATTCGATGGAGCGGACCGCCTTCATAAAGGCGATTTCAAAGCCGGAACCGATGGACATCACCTCGCCGGTGGCCTTCATCTGGGTGCCCAGGCGGCGGTCGGCGTAGACGAATTTGTCAAAGGGCCATTTGGGGAATTTGATCACGCAGTAGTCCACCGCCGGCTCGTTGCAGGCGTAGGTTTTTCCCGTCACCGCGTTGACGATTTCGTCCAGCCGGTAGCCGATGGCGATTTTGCAGGCCACCTTGGCAATGGGATAGCCGGTGGCCTTCGAGGCCAGGGCAGAGGAACGGGAGACGCGGGGATTGACCTCGATCACCGCGTATTCCATACTGTCCGGCTTGAGGGCAAACTGGACGTTGCAGCCGCCCTCCACTCCCAGAGCGGTGACGATATTTAGCGCCGCCGCCCGCATCATGCGGAATTCATGGGCCGACATGGTTTGGGCGGGCGCCACCACGATGGAGTCGCCGGTGTGTACGCCTACGGGATCCACGTTTTCCATGGAGCAGACGTCGATGGCGTTGCCCGCTCCATCCCGGATGACCTCAAACTCGATTTCCTTCCACCCGGCCACGCTTTTTTCGATGAGCACCTGATGAATCATGGAGGCCCGCAGACCGCCTGCGCAGATCTCCAGCATCTCCTCGTCATTGTGGACGAAACCGCCGCCGGTGCCGCCCAGAGTGTAGGCGGGACGCACCACCACCGGGTATTCGATTTCATGGGCGAAAGCCACCGCGTCTTCCACCGATTCCACCACCTTGGAGGGGATGCAGGGCTCCCCGATGGAGAGCATGGTGTCCTTAAAAGCCTGCCGGTCCTCCGCCTTGCGGATGGTTTCGGGATTGACGCCCAGCAGCTTGACGCCGCGGGAGGAGAGGAAATCCCCCTCCGACAGCTCCATGCCGATGTTCAGGCCGGTCTGACCGCCCATGTTGGCCAGCACGCTGTCCGGCTTTTCCAAGTCGATGATCCGCTTGACAATCTTCACATTGAGCGGTTCTATGTAGATTTTATCCGCCATGGTCTTGTCGGTCATGATGGTGGCGGGATTGGAATTGACCAGTACGACCTCCAATCCTTCCTCCTTCAAGGCGCGGCAGGCCTGAGTGCCGGCGTAGTCGAACTCCGCGGCCTGGCCGATGATGATGGGGCCGGAGCCAATGACAAGAACTTTTTTCACATCGCTGCGTTTTGGCATATCAGAATCCTATCCTTTCTGAAGCACCCGGGCCGCTGGAGCCGCCCGGGACGGTATTGTGACGGCGGAGCGTCCGTCAGCGGTTTTCCAGCATAGCG
>CAKTTT010000250.1 GCA_934615635.1 uncultured Eubacteriales bacterium
TAGTCAACCGCCGTTCGACAGACAAATCGAACGGCGGTTTTTTCTGCTTTCTGCAACAGGAGGCGGATGGGCGCACCCTATAGGGATGAAAGGATCCATTCACGTTTTAGAGAGGATGGTGCGGACATGAGGGGCAACAGAATTCCCCGCTGGGTATGCGGGATGATGGCAGCGGTATTGGCCGTGAGCATTTCAGGCTGCGGCGGGGGAAGCGTGGAGCGGCTGGGAAGGGGCAACGGCTATTTGAGCGGGCTGGAGTCGGCGGATAGCCTGCCGGAGGAATTCGCGGAGGGGTATGCGGCCTTTTCCGTCGATCTGCTGCGGGAACTGTATGCGGCGGAAGGAGAAAACGGGGGCAATATCTTCTTTTCTCCTGCCAGCATCGCCATCGCCGCAGGGATGCTGGCCGAGGGAGCGGAGGGGGACACCCGGGATCAACTGCTGGCTTTGTTTGGAGCTGCGGATGCCCAGACCTTGACGGAGGGCTGTCGGGAGCTGCAATCCCTGCTGTCCGGCAATCCCAAAAAGTATTTCCGTTCCGCCAATTCCCTATGGGTGGAGCTTTCCATGAAGGAAAGGGTGCTGCCGGATTATGTACAGCGGATAGATGCGGGATACGGTGCGCTGGTGGCGGCGGAGCCTTTCGACCAGGCGCTGCCCGGCAAGGTCAACGGCTGGGTGAAGGAGATCACTAAGGGAATGATCACCGAGGCGCTGCAGCCGCCGATGGAGCAGGGGCTGGAACTGCTGCTGTGCAATGCGCTGCTTTTCGAGGGAGAATGGAAGCAGCGGTTCGAGAAGTCTGCCACGACGGAGGGGATTTTTCACAGCCCGGGAGGAGACATCGCCATCCCTCTGATGCATCGCACCGACAAGGAGGAGGGCCGCTATTATGAGGATGACGAGGTGGCGGCGGCCCTGCTGGATTACAAGGATGGGCGCACCGCCATGCTGGTGGCGCTGCCCAAGGGAGAGATGAGCCGGCTGGTGGACGGCCTGACGCCGGAGGGGATCCGCCGCTGGATCGACGGCATGGAAAGCTGCGCCCTGACCCTGTCCATGCCCCGGTTTTCCCTGCGTTATCGGACGGAGAAGCTGGGGGAAGCCCTCTCCGCCCTGGGGGCGGAGGCGGCCTTTACCCTTTCGGCAGATTTTTCCCGCATGGTGGAGGGCGGCGGCGTGTTTGTGAGCGCCTCTATTCATGAAACGGCGCTGGAGGTGGATGAAAACGGCACCCGGGCCTCGGCCTTCACCGGGTTCGGGCTGCGGAAAAATGCCGCTCCCATTCCGCGGGAGCTGGTGCTGGACCGTCCCTTCCTCTGTATGATTCTGGATAAACCCACCGGCGCGCTTCTCTTTTCAGGGACGGTGAACCGGCCGGATAAATTGGCGTAGAATCGGGTGAAAGCGGAAAGGGCGCAATATGTATTTGTTTGGGCCTCTTGCGAAAAGGATCTCGTATCCAATGAGGACGGATTTTGGAAGGAAGAGAGAGGATGAGATGCAATTGAAAACAAAGACCAAGCGGTTTTCCGCGCTGCTGCTGACTGTGGGAACGCTGTTTGCCGCCGGCTGCGGCGGCGCACCGGGCGAGGGAACCCTGTCCCGGCCGCCGAAAGCATCCAGCGGAGTGGAAAGAGCGGAGGAGACCCCCTCTCATTGCGAGCTTACACCGGTGAACCGGCTCTATGACAATTTTTCCGACAGCTACCAGGCATTTTCCGTTTCCATGCTTCGCGCGCTCTATCAGGCGGCGCAAACGGGAGCGGTGGATGCACCGGACGGGGTGGTGCTCTCTCCCGCCAGCCTGTATATCGCGCTGGGGATGACGGCGGAGGGGATGGAGGGCGATACTCTGGGGCAGACGATGGCGCTCCTCCACGCGGGGGATGCCGACGCGCTGCGGGAGGGGTGCCGGGATCTGCTGTCCCTGTTATCCGGCAATCCGAAAAACAGCTTTCGGTGGGCCGACGCCTTATGGATCAAGGACAGCTTTCAGGATCACATCCTGCCCGGATTTCTACAGCGCAACCGGGACTTCTACGATGCGCAGATCAAGTTTCACGCCTTTGACGACACGCTGATCCCGTCCGTCAATAGCTGGGTGGAGGAGCAGACCGACGGCTTGATCGAAGAGCTGCTGCAGCCGCCGCTGGACGACGACCTGTTCCTCCTGCTGCTGAACACGCTGCTTTTTGATGCCCGGTGGGAGAGCCCCTTTGATGGGAGAGAATCCGCGGAGGGGACCTTCCACGGAGTCAGCGGCGATGTAACGCTGCCCTTTATGCGACAGACCTATCGGGGAATGGGCTATCAGGATGCTGACGTGACGGCGGCGCTGCTGGATTATGACGACGGCCGTACCGCCATGCTGGTGGCGGTGCCCCGGGAGGGAACCGGCGGACTGGACGCCCTGATGGCATCCATGGATAAGGACACGGTTCCCGGCTGGCTGAAGGGAATGACGGAGCAGCAAGTGGGGATGGTGCTACCC
>CAKTTT010000251.1 GCA_934615635.1 uncultured Eubacteriales bacterium
TCCGGCGGGGCCGGGTTGGGGCTGGCCTTGTGCGTCAACTTCGCCCGTCTGCATCATGCCGCCCTGTCCATTCAAAGCAAGGTGGGGAAGGGAACCTGTGTGACCATTTTGTTTGATGAGGAGGCGGAGCTTTCATGAAACGGTCATTGACGAAAAAACAACAGTCGCGGCTGGGAATATGTCTTATGCTGTTGCTGTCTTCAGGGGTGATCGGCATTGGGCTGCTGGCCTCTGTGTGGATGGACCGTTTGGTTCCGACCTTTATCGGGGAAGCGGTGCACATCAGGGATAACGATGCGGCGCCCCCTTTGTTTTCTTGGAACGACAACATCAATCTCTCCATTTATCCCTGGAGCCAGTACAACGCCTCGAAAAGCAGACCGGTCAACAGCGATGAAAAGGAGCTGCTCCGCTCCGCCATGCTGGATTCGTATATTTACAGTATATTGGGAGAACGGGAAGATCGCTCCGACGATGGTCTGCTCGGCCAATTTGTGATCAATGAGGAGGCCGGGGACAGAGAGGGCTATTTTTATTTAAAGGACGCCACGGTCGCCATGACCGACGGCCGGCGCTTTATCGTCAATTGCGCCGCTTTTGCCGCCGATGGGGAAATCGCCTATCTGCATTACAAGGATGTGGAGGCCGGGGAAGCGACCAGGGAGGAGCTGAACGTATCTTACCGGAAGCTGGAAGGATTTTTAGAGGAATTTTACGGCGCCTATGCTTTCATCGATGGTAAAGATGAGGTGGAAAGAAACAATAAAGAGCAGATCTTACCCGTGGAAGAGGAGGTCTTCGCTTTTTTTGAAAACATGATGGCCACTTTAGAATTCTGGCAGGTAGAGGCGCAGGAAAGGAAGCAGATCATTTGCGCGGATACCCTGCTGTACGCTATCCAGAACGGATTGACGGAGCCGGAGCTGTTGTCGGCGGATGCGGAGCTGCTGCTGATCTATACGCTGGACATCCATATACGCATGATTTTGTTTGTGGAGCCTCGCAGCATGAGTTTCGCCGGATACAGCATCCAAATGGAATAAAGGGTTTTCCGGGGCCGGGACCGAAATCAATCGGCGTTCCATTGCCGCTTATAAACGGATAGCCGCTGCTTTATCACAGTTGTCAGCCTATGAGAAGCGCGTTAATAGCGGCTCCCCGCTCATGATATCTTGTGCGGAGGCTTGTGGTTTTTCACGCTGGCGCGGCCGTTGGTTCCTGCACCAATAGCAAAGGGGGCTTTGCAACCCTATTCATGTAATATTCCGAACCCCCGGCGCAGACTGGGGATTTCTCTTACAAAATACAAAAACCCCTTCGCAATCACCGCATCGCGAAGGGGTTAGTCTTAAACCTCGTTGTGTAAAAAAGCATATAGACCCACCTGAACACTGGAAAGCAGATAATCCAGCAGCTCTGCTGTGCAGGGGGCGGTGAAATGGCCGCCGGTGCGGGGAAGGGTGGTGCGGATAGAGAAGCCGATCGTGCCGCCGGACTCGGCCAGTCCTCCCTGATGGAGGCGGGCCACTTCCCTGGCCAGTTCGATCGCCTGCCGGTCGGCGGGAGGGGAATCGCCTGTGACGGTGAGGGTTACCGCGTGCAGACTGCCGCTCAGAGAAGCTGAAACAGGGGAGTGATGGTTGCTTAAACAGGCGGCGCGGATCAGCCCCACCGCCGCCATTTGAATAAGACGCGGCTCAAAGGCGGCGTACAGCGACGTTTCCGTCTCGAGAGCTGTGACAGACAGAGGATAGCCGGCCGTGTTCGCCACACTCCGGCAGGCCTCCAACAGAGATGTCAGCAGGCCGGTGAGGTCTCCCTGAGAAAAAGGACGGGGAAACCCGCTGAACTGCAGCACCGCATCCGTTTCCACCTGGGAAAGACGGCGCAGCTCCCGGCGGGTGCGGGTTCTTTGGGCTTCGGTTTGCTCGGCCAGGGGCGGAACCGAAAGAAAATAAGCAGCCAGCTCTTCCCGAATCGCCCCTTCCTCAACGTGTCGGGTCTCGCAATCTATATGCCTTTGATTCATACGTGTTAACTCCAATATCCTATTTAGGGTAAACTCGGCGGGGAAAACAGCCGCCTTAATCTTTTCCTTTAGCAGAGTTTTGGGCTGTATCATGCGGAACAAGATTTATTATACCCGATATCCGGAAAATAATCTAGTAGAAACTGGGCGCGAGGCGCTAAATGCCAGAATAATCGGACAAGAATCCATCCGCTTTTAGTGAACATAACGAAAGTGATGAATGGACGGTTAATTGTTTATCAAACTCCTTGAAATATCAGGGGAAAAAGGGTAGAATATTAGAAGAAATAAAGATTTGGAGGTAATTTATAATGGCGATTAAAGTTGGCATCAACGGTTTTGGCCGTATCGGCCGCCTGGTATTCCGCGCCGCCGTTGCCCAGCCCGAAAAATTTGAGGTTGTGGGCATCAACGATCCCTTCATCGATGTGGACTACAT
>CAKTTT010000252.1 GCA_934615635.1 uncultured Eubacteriales bacterium
CTCTATGGTATGCTGGCCTTCGCCGTTCTGGCGGTGTTCATCGCCGGGCTGATGGTGGGCCGGACCCCGGAGTTCCTGGGCAAGAAGATTGAGCCCTATGAGATGAAATGGGCGGTGCTGGTCTGCCTGGCCACCCCCATCGCCATCCTGGTGGGCAGCGGCCTGGCGGCGGTCTGGCCCGGTGTGACCGACAGCCTGAACAACCCCGGCGCTCACGGTTTGTCCGAGATCCTATACGCCTATTCGTCAGCCGGCGGCAACAACGGGTCGGCGTTTGCGGGCTTTAACGCCAACACGGTCTTCCTCAACCTGACCCTTGGTTTTGTGATGCTGTTCGTGCGGTTCCTGCCCATCATCGGTACCATGGCCATCGCGGGCAGCCTGGCGGCGAAGAAGAAGATCGCCACCACGGCGGGCACCCTGTCCACAACCAACGCCATGTTTGTGTTCCTGTTGATTGTCATCGTGCTGCTGGTCGGCGCGTTGAGCTTCTTCCCGGCTCTGGCCCTGGGCCCGATTGCTGAATTCTTCACATTTGTAGTGTAAAGGAGGCTTCTGTTATGGCATCGAAAACAAAAAGTGCTTTTGCCGATAAAAAGATGCTCGGCAGAGCCGTCAAGGATTCCTTTGTCAAGCTGAACCCCAAAACGCAGATCGGGAACCCGGTCATGTTTCTGGTGTTTGTATCCGCGATCCTGACCACCCTGCTGTGGGTAGTATCCCTGTTCGGCATAAAGGATGCGGACGCTTCCTCCGGTTATATTCTGGCTATCGCCGTCATCCTGTGGCTGACCAGCCTGTTCGCCAACTTCGCGGAGGCTATCTCCGAGGGGCGGGGCAAGGCCCAGGCGGATTCCCTGCGGGCCTCCCGTAAAGATGTGGAAGCCCACAGGATTCCCTCCGCGGCGGACAGGGATAAGGTGACGACGATTCCCTCCGCGCAGCTTCGCAAGGGCGATATCGTCATTGTGAAAGCCGGCGAACAGATTCCCGGCGACGGCGATGTCATTCAAGGCGCCGCTTCGGTGGATGAAAGCGCCATCACCGGCGAATCCGCCCCGGTTATCCGGGAGGCGGGAGGCGACCGCAGCGCGGTTACCGGCGGCACCACGGTGCTGTCCGACTGGATTGTGGTGAAGATCACCAGCGAGCCGGGCGAGAGCTTTTTAGATAAAATGATCGCCATGGTGGAGGGGGCGGCCCGTAAAAAGACCCCCAACGAAATCGCTTTGCAGATTTTTCTGGTGGCCCTTTCCATCATCTTCATCCTGGTGACGGTTTCCCTGTACACCTATTCCGTATTCTCGGCCGATCAGGCGGGCATAGCGAATCCCACCTCCATCACCACCCTGGTGGCACTGCTGGTCTGCTTGGCGCCCACCACCATCGGCGCCCTGCTCTCCGCCATCGGCATCGCGGGCATGAGCCGGCTGAACCAGGCAAACGTGTTGGCCATGAGCGGCCGCGCCATCGAGGCCGCCGGCGACGTGGATATCCTGATGCTGGATAAGACCGGCACCATTACCCTGGGTAACCGGCAGGCCTGCGATTTCATCCCGGTGGACGGCGCCTCGGCGGAAGAGCTGGCCGACGCCGCGCAGCTTGCCTCCCTCTCGGATGAAACGCCGGAGGGCCGCAGCGTCGTGGTGCTGGCGAAGGAGAGGTTCGGTATCCGCGAGAGAAGCCTGCAGGACAAGGGCATGACCTTTATCCCCTTCACCGCGGCCACCCGCATGAGCGGCGTGGATTTTGACGGCAGCGAGATCCGCAAGGGGGCGGCCGATTCCATGCAAAGGTATGTGACTCAGTACGGCGGCGCTTACAGCGCTGAATGCGACGACGCAGTCAAGGCCATCTCCAACCAGGGGGGCACGCCCCTGGTGGTGGCGAAGAACCATAAAATCATTGGGGTCATCCATCTGAAGGATATCATCAAGGACGGCGTGAAAGAGAAGTTCGCCGATTTGCGGAAAATGGGGATCAAGACCGTCATGATCACCGGCGACAACCCGCTGACCGCGGCCGCCATCGCGGCGGAAGCGGGAGTGGACGACTTTCTCGCCGAAGCGACGCCGGAGGGCAAGCTGCAGATGATCCGCGACCTGCAGGCCAAGGGCCATATGGTCGCCATGACCGGAGACGGCACCAACGATGCGCCGGCTCTTGCCCAGGCGGATGTGGCGGTGGCCATGAACACGGGCACCCAGGCCGCCAAGGAAGCGGGCAACATGGTGGACCTGGATTCCTCTCCCACCAAGCTGATCGACATTGTGCGCATCGGCAAGCAATTGCTCATGACCCGGGGCAGTCTGACCACCTTCTCCATTGCCAACGACGTAGCGAAATACTTCGCCATCATCCCGGCGCTGTTCATGGGGCTGTATCCCGGGCTGGCGGCGCTGAACATCATGG
>CAKTTT010000253.1 GCA_934615635.1 uncultured Eubacteriales bacterium
CAGAGGCGGCGGCGCTGGTGGAAATCCAAAAAGGCGCCGGGACGCAGTTCGATCCCCTTTTGGCGGAGGTATTTGTTCAGGCCATATCCAAAAGGACGAACGCTGTCAGCTTGTAAAGGCGGCATCAAAGCAGGAGGGAGGAACTCCGGATGGCGGAAGAGCGGGAGCGGGTAAAACAAATCCCAAAGAAGCTGAAAATCGTCGCGATCATCTTGGCGGTCCTGCTGGGACTCAGTGCGGGTGGTCTGATCGGCCGGTATATTTATCTCGCCTTCTTTGCACCCGCACAATCTACCGCAACCGTGCCGGACAATTTGATTGGCGAGAAGTCGCCCTCCGCTCCGGCTGAAAGCGGCACGGAGGCATCAGACTCTACGGCGAGCGCCGGCTCCGGGCTGCCCTCTGAAAACATAACCAGCGGTATTCCGGCAGTCTCCCGCCCGGCCGCAACGGACAAGCTCGCTGCCTCCAAGCTGGAATTGTACGAGGGCAAGCCGGGCGACAACCGGCGGTTTGAAACGGGCAATATGTTCCCCGGCGATGTCGAAACCCAATATTTCTGTGTCAAGGCGTATCACGACAAGGAGATCGAACTTTTCTTCCGAGCAGATATAACCGAGCAGGCAAAAAGTCTGGGGAATGTGTTACATATCAAAGTCACCCATTTGGAAACCGGCAGGGTGCTGTGCGACGCGCCCTTTTCGGAGATTGACGGCATGGAGTTTTCCGAGCGGCTGAAGGACAATGCGGATGACGAAACCACTGCCTATTACCGGGTCGACGTATCCCTGGCCGCCGAGGCGGGAAATGAATATCAGGCGGCCCTGCTCCGAGCGGATTTTGCATGGTACGTCAAGGATGAGGGTGGGCTGACGCCGCCGCCGACCGGTGACACGACGAATATGGTTCTGTGGATCATTCTGGCGGTCTCCGCCCTGCTGCTCCTGCTTTTGGCGTTTTGGAGAAGGAAGGAGGCACGGCATGAGTGAACGGAAAAAGACCGACAAAAAGCTGGCGGCGAGCGTTTTGACGATTGTCGTTCTTGCCGTCTGCCTGTGTGTCACCACCTTTGCGCTGGTGTACTCCACCGTGACAGTGGAGAACAACCTGTTCCAAACCGGTACGGTGAAAATCAATCTGAACGACGGCAGGCCGGTGATCGAGGAACACGAGTTTTTGTTTGAACCTGGGATGACCGTGGAAAAGAAATTCTTCCTGGAAAACCAGAGCTCATGGGATGTGTATTATAGGCTTTACCTTGACAATGTGGAGGGCGGTCTGGCCGACGTGCTGGACGTATCCATTTGTGACGGGGAAACCGTCCTGTACAGCGGGAAGGCGATTGATTTGACGAAGGAAAAGGTCGGCGCGGCGGATGATATTCTGCGGTTGCACGAGCGGCGGGAATTGACGGTTAGTTTTCACTATCCCAAGTCGGCGGGAAACAAAACGCAGAGCTTGTACCTGTCCTTTACCATGAGCGCCGATGCGGTACAGACCAAGAATAATCCTCAGCGGTTATTTGACTGAGAAAACGAGGAGCGGAACAGATGAAGAAGGCGTGGAACATTATACAACATATAGTCGTCTGGCTGGTGGTGGCGTTGGCGGCCTGTATGATGATCTTCACCATTGTTTCGGTGAACACCTTTGACCGTGTGGACAGGAGCCTGTTCGGGTATAAAGCGTTCATCGTATTGTCGGATTCCATGTCTGCCACCGATTTCAGCGCCGGCGACCTGGTGCTGGTCAAGGAGGTCGATCCCGCTACGCTGCAGGCGGGGGATATCATCTCTTATCAGTCTACCAATGAGGAGAATTACGGCGAGGTCGTCACCCATAAAATTCGGGAACGGACGGTTGACGCGGAGGGGAGCCCCGGCTTTATCACCTATGGCACGACAACCGGGGAAGCAGACGAAAAGGTCGTCACCTACAGCTTCGTGCTGGGAAAATACCAGACGAAGCTGCCGGGCGTGGGCAGGTTTTTTCAGTTTTTGAAAACCACGCCGGGCTATATCGTCTGTATCTTCCTTCCCTTTATGCTGCTGATCCTGCTGCAGGGGATCAATAGTATCCGGTTATTCCGGCGGTATAAGAAGGAGCAGTTTGCGGAAATAAGGGAAGAACGGGCGAAGCAGCAGGCGGAAATGGCGGCGGAGCGGGAACGGCTGGAAGCGGAACGAGCTGAATCACAGAAGATGATGGCCGAGCTGCTGCAGCTCAAAAGGGAATTGTCCGGTAAGGGCGGCGACGATCTATCGCCGCCGCAGGAGGAAGCGCCCCCGGATGAAAAAACAGAAGAAGTTGTCAAAGGCGAATGATCGCCTCCGACATATATCGCCGAAAGGCAAAAGAAAGTGCAAAGGAGAACCCATTATGCGAATTGCACAATCGGCATATTCC
>CAKTTT010000254.1 GCA_934615635.1 uncultured Eubacteriales bacterium
ATGCAGGAGGACAAGGAAGCAGTTTTTGACGCTCTGGACACGGTGCGTATGTGTCTGACTGCCTTTGTCCCCATGATCGATACCATGCGGGTGCTGCCCGACAATATGCGCCGCGCCGCGGCGGGCGGGTTCATTAACGCCACCGACTGCGCGGATTATCTGGTGGGCAAGGGGCTTCCCTTCCGAGATGCCTACAAGGCCACCGGCTCCCTGGTGGCGCTGTGCATCGAAAAGGGCCTGACGCTGGAAACCCTGCCGCTGGAGGACTACCGGGGAGTGTGCGGCCTGTTCGGGGAGGATGTATACGATGCCATCTCCTTGGAACGCTGCGCTTCCATGCGCCGGGTGTACGGCGGTCCCGCGCCGGAAAACGTCCGGGAACAGACGGCCCGGATAAGGGCGCTGCTGGAAACGCTGTGAATCTGGACGGTCTTAGGGCGGATAACGATTTGTAATGAGGTGTTGCCATATGATAAAAGCCGGTATCATCGGCGCCACCGGCTATGCCGGCGTGGAGCTGGTGCGGATTTTGCTCCGCCACCCCCAGGCGCAGCTTCAGGCCGTCAGCTCGGTTTCTTTTGAGGGGCAGGCGCTGGAGGAGGTTTACCCCGCCTTGTCGGGGCTGTGCGGGCTGCGCTGCGTCACGGCGGAGCAGGTGGTGGAGGAGAGCGACGTGATCTTCGCCGCGCTGCCTCACGGCTTGTCCCAGGAAACGGCCAAGGCCTGCGCGGACGCGGGGAAAAAGTTCATCGATCTGGGGGCGGATTTTCGCCTGGACGATCCGGAGGATTACACCGCGTGGTACGGCTGCGAGGTACGGTATCCCGCGCTGCACCAGCGGGCGGTTTACGGCCTGCCGGAGCTGTTCCGGGAGGAGATACGGCGGACGGATATTGTGGGCAACCCCGGCTGTTACCCCACCAGCATCGCCCTGGGGCTGGCCCCCGCGCTGCGGGAGGGGCTGGTGAAGCCGGAGGGCATTGTGATCGACGCCAAGTCGGGTACCACCGGTGCCGGCCGCAAGCCCGCGCAGAACACCCATTTCCCGGATTGTAACGAGGCGTTTTCCGCCTATAAGGTGGCCTCGCACCGGCACACCCCGGAAATTGAGCAGACCCTTTCCCGGGTCGCGGGAACCAAAGCTACCGTGACCTTCGTGCCGCATCTGCTGCCGGTGAACCGGGGTATTCTGTCCACCATCTACGCCCGGCTGGAGCCGGGGATCACCCTGGCGCAGGCGAGGGAGGCATATCGACTGGCATATGAGGGGGAGGCGTTTGTACGGCTGATGCCCCAGGGGACGGCGGTGAATATCAGCCATGTCCGCTGTTCCAATTATTGCGATATCCAGCTTTATGAGGACCGCCACACCGGCCTGCTGATCGTCACCTCCGTCATCGACAATATGGTCAAGGGGGCGGCGGGCCAGGCGGTGCAGAATATGAACCTGATTTGCGGGCTGCCGGAAGCGGCGGGCCTGGATATGGTGCCGCCGGCGTTTTAAGGCGGGGAGGGGCCTGGGATGAAGCGATCCCTTCATGGCAGAACGGTTTTTGCCGGTGTGCCGGGGGGACGTTGTGGCGGATACCAGAAGGGGTGCGGCCGGCGGGAATAACGGCGGCCGCGTAGGGGGAATTTCTGGGCGCAAGCGGCGCTCTGGGCCCTTTCCCGCCGCCGCGGTGTTGTATCCGCGCGGCGGCGTCCCCTGGCTTGCACGTTTTTTCTTTGGACCGCTTTTGCCGCGGCCAGGGAAAGGGAACTTCTTATCTCGAATGGACAGGGGCCGCGGCGCGACCTCTGCCGCCTCTGCTCGTGCCGGCGATGGGAGCCTGGGACTGGCGGATGCGGCGGGATATAGGGGAATATGGCGAAAATGACGATCCTTTCCTCGCCCCGCCGGCTGGAAAAGCAGGCGGGGCGAGGAAAGGAAGAGGAATAAGCCCGGCCGCGGCCGGAATAAACGGGAGTGTTGGTTATGACGGAATTTATCGAGGGCGGCGTTACCGCCGCCAAAGGATTTCAGGCGGCGGGGGTGCACTGCGGCATCCGGAAAAACCGGACCAAGAAGGATTTGGCCTTGATCGTATCCGACCGGGAGGCGGCCGCCGCCGCCGTTTATACCCGGAACCTGGTGAAGGGCGCGCCGCTGACGGTGACGGCCAACCACATCGCCGACGGGAAGGCCCGGGCCATCGTCTGCAACAGCGGCATAGCCAACACCTGCGCTTTTGACGGGGTGGAAAAGGCGGAGGCCATGTGTTCTTTGGCGGCCCGGGAGCTGGGCATCGCCGCCACCGATGTGGTGGTGGCTTCCACCGGGG
>CAKTTT010000255.1 GCA_934615635.1 uncultured Eubacteriales bacterium
ACCCAGCCGCCCACCTGGGGATCTCCCCTGTCCGCAGTTCCCTGTGCCGTCTCCGCCGTCACCACAGACATGCCGTGCGGCCCCTTTGGATAAATATGCAGTTCAACGGGAATTTCGTGGTCGATCAGAGCTTGGGCATACAACATGGAATTCTGGATCGCCACACAATCGTCGTTTTGTGTCTGCCAGACAAATGCCGGGACCGTGTTCTTCCCCACCTGCAATTCCAGGGAGCACTCCCGCCGCCACATCTGGGCATCCGGGCCGCTACCCGCGATCATCTCCCGGGAGTATTCATGGGTAAATTCTCCCATGGTGATCACCGGATAGGACAAGATGACCCCCCTGGGCCTGTTTTTGCCATGCGGCATATCGGGTGCGGCTTTGGCATATTCCCTGTCCCATAAGGTGCCGATGGCACCTGCCAGATGGCCGCCTGCGGAAAATCCGCACACAAAGATCCGGTCGGGGTTGATATTGTATTTTTCCGCATTGTCCCGTATGTGGCAAATCGCCAGAGACACATCCACCAGGGGCCGGGGGTATTTTGCATATTCCCCGATGGAATAATACAGCACAAACGCATTGCATCCCGCAGCAAGAAACGTCTTTGCCGCCGGTTCCGCCTCCCGCTCCGCGAGAAATCCGTACCCGCCGCCGGGGAGCACCAGCACCGCATCCCGCGGCTGTACGCACATATCCCCCGCATAGTTGGAAATGTACGTACAAAGACGCACATTTTTGTCTCCCTCCCGGAGATAAATCGTATCACAAGTCATTGTCTTCGTCCTTTCCGTCCTGTGTCAAACATCTAAATATCCCAGCTTATACAGGAGCTCCGCCGACAGCAGTGCACCGCCTGCAGCACCCCGGAGAGTGTTGTGAGACAATCCTACGAATTTCCAGTCGAAGATCACATCCTCCCGCAGCCTGCCTGCGCTGACGCCCATCCCGCCGCAGATATCTCTGTCCAGGCGGGTCTGCGGCCGATCATCCTCTTCAAAATATGTAATAAACTGCTCCGGCGCGTGGGGCAGCCCCAGCGTTTGCGGCAGGCCCCCGAAC
The DNA here is from genome assembly GCA_934615635.1 of uncultured Eubacteriales bacterium. Classification (GTDB taxonomy): domain Bacteria; phylum Bacillota; class Clostridia; order Oscillospirales; family Acutalibacteraceae; genus CAKTXU01. The sequence continues at coordinate 1,066 of CAKTTT010000255.1, forward strand.
GCCTTCCACTCCGCAAGGATCTGCTCCTTTGTGGGTTTGTCTTCAAAATTTACAAACACCGTTGCCAGGTGTCCGTCCAAAACCGGCACACGGATACACTGACTGGTGATGACCGTATCCTCTGCCGGCACGATAACGCCGTCCTTGTATTCTCCCCAGATGCGCAGAGGCTCCCGCTCGCTTTTCTCCTCTTCTCCGCCGATATAGGGGATCACGTTGTCCACCATCTCCGGCATCTCCCGAAACGTCTTGCCGGCGCCGCTGATCGCCTGATACGTGCTGACCACCACCTGCCGCAGTCCGAACTTGCGCAGGGGTGTGAGCATGGGCACATAGCTCTGGATGGAGCAGTTGGGCTTTACGGCGATAAAACCCCGTTTTGTTCCCAGCCGCTTTCTCTGGTCGGCGATAACCGCCGCGTGCGCATCGTTGATCTCCGGGATCAGCATCGGCACGTCCGGCGTCCACCGGTTGGCGCTGTTGTTGGAGATCACCGGCAGCTCCGCCTTCGCATACGCCTCTTCCAGCGCAATCACCGCATCCTTTTTCATATCCACAGCACAGAAGATAAAATCTACTTTCTCTTTCATCGCCGCAATATCGGCGGCGTCCATCACTACCATATTCCGGGCATATTCCGGAATCTCACAGGACAGCTTCCATCTTCCCTCTACAGCGTCGGTATATTTTGCACCTGCGCTGCGGGCACTCGCAGCAAGAGCTGTTACTTCAAAATAAGGATGATTTTCAAGCAGCGTGATAAAACGCTGTCCCACCATCCCCGTTGCTCCAACGATTCCTGCTCTGATTCTATCGGCCACCTTTTGTCACCATTCCGGGCTGCGCCCGGTCCTTTTCAAAAAAAATCATTTTATATTTATGATATGGTATCACATGTTGTTCCGTTTGTCAATTCTGCAGCAGCGCATATGTACATTTTCCCATCTTGACCTGCCGGAGAAAATATGCTAATATATGTATTGTAAAATCTTCTGCGAAAGGATGATTTTTATGCGTCCCAAATCCCTTCTGGCAGTCGTACTCTGCATTTCCATGCTTTTTGCCATTTCTATGGCCGGTCAAATTTTTGCCGCCGATTGTGTACATACCTACGAGGAAACGATCCTTCCCGCCACCTGTATCGAAAAAGAGCAAATTCAGTACACCTGCAGCCAGTGCGGCGACACGTACACAGTCTATGC
>CAKTTT010000256.1 GCA_934615635.1 uncultured Eubacteriales bacterium
TGGTGCGTGGTGTTCCCGCCCATCTGCGTCTCCGCCGCCACGGGGCACAAGGAGCTCTCCGACGTGCTGGACCAGGAGCAGCAGGAAATCGTCACCCAGCCGCAGAAATACGAGGTGCGCCTGAAAATCGTGGAGATCATCGAGAGCATCAGCCACACCCTGCAGGGCTGGTTCGGCGGGGAAACGGAAACCGAGTTGAGCAGCGTCCCCGACGGGGAGGCGTAAGCCCTCCCGGGCCATGGAACCAGGGTGGTCGGCAAGATAGGCCCCGGGAGAAGGGGGGAGAGGCCGACGCTCCCCGCCGGCAATACCGGAAACAAACGCCTCTGCCGGTCGGGCAGGCGGTTCGGCGGACGGTTCGGCGGACGGAAAAAGGAAGGGCGCCGCAAAAGCTCTTTTGCGGCACCTTTCCTCACGGCTTGACGGCTTTTTCCTCTTCCTCCCGGGGCTGCCAATGTTGACAATGCTGATCCGGTTCCCGAAACTTGCATCGAGGATATACGCAGTGCCCGAAAGAGAGCGCATAATATACGCCATTTTTCCGTTTTATATAATGTCGTCTATAATGCAGACAAGAACCGCAGGAAACGTCATCTATAACCGTATATTTTGTCACACACCCTCACCCCTAAATTATTTTAACCTAATTCAGGTTAAAATGCAATACCCTGTTACAGATTACGTTATGGTATATGTTGAGGTGATGAATGATGTATCCACGATTAAAGGATATGCGGTCGGACGCCAAGTTAACGCAAAAGGAAGTAGCGGCAAAGCTCAATATGTCTCAAACCGGATACTCCAAATATGAAACTGGCGAAAATGATGTTCCCTCCATCGTCCTAATCAAGCTAGCAAAGCTTTATGAAACCAGCGTGGATTATTTATTGGGCCTGACGAACAATCCTGTCCCGTATAAGTAAACGCTTTCCGCTTTTACGCCTGCTTTATTTCCCACATTCACCGTCGCCGGAAACATATATCCCCTCAAAGGATTATCCTGCACAGAACTTGCCTCTCCTGCGTCCCCTCCTGTTTACAATTCGACAAAATTTCCCGGGGCGGCTTGACAAAGCCGCCCCTTCCTTTTATTCTTATATCTTATACAAAAGGAGAGGGTATCTTTGAGCAAATTTCAACACGATCTGACCCAGGGCAGCGTGACCAAGCAGCTGCTTTTGTTTTCTCTGCCCTTTTTGGCCTCCAATCTGCTCCAGGCGCTGTACAATCTGGCGGACATGCTCATCGTCGGCCGGTTCTGCGGCCCCGTGGGTGCCTCCGCCGTGGGGCTGGGCGGCCAAGTGACCATCCTGGTCATCAACCTCATCAGCGGCCTAGCCGTGGGCGGCACGGTGCTCATCGCCCAGTACATCGGAGCGAAGCGGCAGGAGGAAGTCGCCAAAACGGTGGGCACCATGTTCACCCTGTACGGCATCTGCGGCGCGGTCATCACCGTGGTGATGCTCCTGTGCAGCCGGTATATCCTCATCGCCCTGAACACCTCGCCGGAGGCCTTTGACGAAACCCTGGCCTATCTGAACATCTGCATGGGCGGCACCATTTTCGTGGTGGGCTACAACGCTGTCAGCGCGGTGCTGCGGGGGATGGGGGATTCCAAGCATCCCCTGCTTTTCGTGGCCATCGCCGCGGCGGTGAACGTGGTGCTGGATATCCTGCTGGTGGGCCCGCTGAACATGGGCGCGGCGGGCGCGGCCTGGGCCACCATCTCCGCCCAGGCCATCAGCTTCATCATTTCCGTGGTCTTTCTGCGGCGGCGGGACTTCGTTTTCGATTTCCATCCCCGCAGCTTCCGGATCCACCGGGATCTGGCCGGCAAGCTGATCAAAATCGGCCTGCCCGCCTCCCTTCAGGGCACCCTGGTGAGCTTTTCCTTCATGGTGCTGACCGGCATCGCCAATGTGGTAGCCGTCTCCCCGCTGGTGGGCTCCACCGCCCTGAGCATCGCGGGCAAGGTCAACAGCATCGCCATTTTGCCCTCCATGGCCATGCAGGCGTCGGTTTCCTCCATGGTGGGGCAGAACATGGGCGCGGGCAAGCCGGAACGGGCGAAAAAGACCATGTGGGTGGCCGTGGGCTTCGCCTTCAGCGTCTCCGCCCTGGTGTTCGCCCTGGTCAACCTGTTCCCGGAGCAGATTGTCGCCCTCTTCCTGGGGTCTCAGGAGCAGGCGGGGATGACCGCCGAGGTGCTGGCCCAGTGTGTGGAGCAG
>CAKTTT010000257.1 GCA_934615635.1 uncultured Eubacteriales bacterium
TTGCAGGGGAAGACCGTCGGGCGCGCCCTCTCCCCTTATCCCGCTGTTCGCCCTTTGCCCTGTTCTCAAAACCCAGGGAGGGCAGCCTTAGGTTGGGAAAGCACAGATTCCGGGGCGGTTATACGGCAGTCAAAAAAAGGATCCGCCCAAAAGGGCGTTGAGGCAGGAAACCATCGTGCGGGCGCAAATCGTCTTCGCCCGAGGGGCGGCGGAAGATCCTCCCTTCGAATGTTCTTGAGACAACGCCCCTAATAGGGCGGATCTTTTTTTCATCTTTTTATCATCGCAGAGCTTTATAGGCGCTATCCAGTAGCGCGCCGCTGGTATCGTGAGAAAGCTCCCAGGCGCCCACGCCGCCCAGCTTGAGGGACTTGGCCAAGCCCGCCTTGGCGGCGATGGAGGAGGGATCCTCATAGGAGATGAAGCTGTCGTTGCCGTAGAGATAGGGGGCTCTGGCGATATCATGCCACAGTTTCGCATAGGCGGAATTGTTCAGATAGTCTTTGCGCAAGCTGTCGTAGCTGATGGCCTTGGCCGACCGGAAGGAGCTGTACAGTCCATTGTTCCGGCCGCTCACCCCCTGATAAAGATACCCGTAAAAGGGCATACCGAGGATGAGCTTTTTGGCGGGGACCCCCTTGTCCAGATAGGCGCGTATTCCGTCGTAGACGCTGTTTTTGTACTGCGGCGAGCTTTCCTGCGGCTTGTACAGCGGCGCGTTGAGATCGGCGTAGGAATCCCAGGGTCCGTGAATGTCATAACTCATGACAAAGAGGTAATCCACCAGCGCGGATACCTTGGCCGGTTCGATTTTGGATAGATAGCTGGTATTGGCGGCGCCGGCAATGGTCAGATAATACTGCCGACCGTCCTTGGCGCTCTGGCGGTTGAGCTTTTCCCGAATCGCTTGGAGCAGCAGGGTGAAATTTTGTTTATCCTGCGGCCGGTTGGTGTTTCCCGCCAATCCTCCCGAAACGGGATATTCCCAGTCCAGATCGATGCCGTCGAAGCCGTGTTCCAGAATAAATTCCAGGCAGCTCTGGGCGAAGGCTTCCCTCCGCGCCGCTGAGGAGGCTACGTCGGAAAAATAAGTGGAATAATCCCAGCCGCCGATGGAGATGAGGGTTTTCAAGGCGGGCTGGCGCTGCTTCAGTTTACGCAGCGCCGCGAAATTTTTGCGGTCGTTGGAGGGATCCGCCAGCGCCACCGCGTTGGCGGAAGGATCGATTTTGGCAAAAGCATAATGCAGGTGGGTCAGCCGGTTGGCCGGTATTTTATCCGGCGTATAGCCCTTGTAGGAGGACCAGCCGGCATAGTACCCCGCTATAATCTTGCCGGACGGCGTGACGGAGGGGCTGGTCGTGGTGGGGCCGGTGGTGGTCGTGGTCGTTTGACCGGAAGAGGAGCTCCCTGCCGTATTGCCCGTGGTCCCGGAGGATATGGCGGAGTCGCCGGATGGCTTGTTCGACTGAGAATTTCCCGCGCCGGGATGGGAGGGAGATGTAGAAGCCCCCGCGTGAGAGGATCCGGCCGCCGTCTGTCCGCCCGTTGCTCCCGGCGTTCCTATGGACGATCCGATGGAGGACGGTGGGCCGCTGGCGGATTCTCCCTGAGGGAGTGTGGGGGAGGGCGAGAAACCGGAAGAGGAGGTGGAATGGGGGGAGGAAGAAGGGGAGGAAGGCCCGTTTTCCCGGGGAAGATCCGTTCCCGTCAGGGAAAGCGCGGCAATCAGCATCAAGACGGCGCCCGCCGCGCCGGTTAATTTCAAGGCTGTATTCTTCAAGCGAGATGCTCCTTTTATTCATAGAAATCCTATAGACTTACAGAAATATTCTATGAAATCCCTTGGCGGTTTGCAAGCCTCAAGATATGGAAGCGCCGGAAGAAGGCGGTAGGCGAGGGGCTGAGAGCCGAGAGAGAAAGTTCATCAACCGATGGTTTTATACCTTTCTATTGTCACGCTGAAAATCGTCAGCTTTAAAAGAGGCGCAGGCCTCTGTCCAGGACTTTCCGGGCCGCCCTCTCTTGAGGCTGTCTATTCCCCGGCGTAATCGGCTGCCATCATATTGCGTGAAGATCCGTCTCTCCATCGGGATTATAACAGCGCATTCCCCGCGGCAAAGCGATACGCGCAGCGATCCTTTCTTGTCGCTGCGCGTGAATTTGTGACCAATCTGTGT
>CAKTTT010000258.1 GCA_934615635.1 uncultured Eubacteriales bacterium
CGCCGGGCGTGTGCAGCGCCTCGAACACCGTCACGTCGTAGCCTTTTTTCACCAGGTCGCCGGCGCAGGCCAAGCCGGCCGGGCCGGAGCCTACCACCGCCACCCGGCGGCCGTTGGATACGGGCTTGGCGGGAGCGTCCTGCGCATGGGCAGCGTGCCAGTCCGCCACAAACCGTTCCAGACGGCCCACAGCCACCGGCTCCCCCTTGATGCCCCGAACGCATTTGCCCTCGCACTGGTTTTCCTGGGGGCAGACCCGGCCGCAGACCGCGGGCAGGCTGCTCTGACGGGTGAGAACGGCATAGGCGCCCTCAAAATCCCGCTCCCGCACCCGGGCGATGAAGGCGGGAATATCGATTTGTACCGGACAGCCGGACATGCAGGGATGATGCTTGCAGTTCAGGCAGCGGGCGGCCTCGTCCACCGCCTGCTCCTCGGTATAGCCCAGCGCCACCTCGTCGAAGTTGCGTCTGCGAACCGCCGGCTCCTGAGAAGGCATGGGGTTCTTTTTCAGCGACATATTGGGCATGATTGCATTCCTTCCTTTCTGCTGGAGGGGAATCGCGTCGGCTTGAGCGCGCGGGAGGGGCCGCTCTTCCGCAGCAAAACGGACAGACCGTTTGCGGCGGGGAGGGCCGCCCCTACGCCTGCCGCGCCTCTTGTTCAAACAGCCGGCAGGTATCCTCCCGGGCCTTCCGCTCGAAATCCCGGTACATGGTTCCCCGTTTCATGGCCTCGTCAAAATCCACCAGATGGCCATCGAAATCCGGGCCGTCCACACAGGCGAATTTGGTCTCCCCGCCCACTGTCAGCCGGCAGCCGCCGCACATGCCGGTGCCGTCGATCATAATGGGATTCATGCTCACCACAGTGGGAATCGCGTATTCCTTGGTGAGCTTGCAGACAAATTTCATCATGACCAGCGGCCCGATGGCGATCACCTGATCGTACCGCTCGCCGCTCTCGATCAGCTCCCGCAGCGCATCGGTGACCAGCCCTTTCCGGCCCGCGCTGCCGTCGTCCGTCATGACCACCAGCTTGTCGCTGACCGCTTCGAATTCCTTTTGCAGAATAATCAAATCCTCGCTGCGGAAGCCCACCACAGCGTGCACCTGGGCGCCCTGCCGATGGAGGGCCTTGGCCACGGGATAGGCGATGGCGCAGCCCACGCCGCCGCCGATAACCGCCACCTTTTTCAACCCCTCCAGCTCGGAGGGCCGTCCCAGCGGCCCGACAAAATCCTGGAGAGCGTCTCCCTCCTCCAGATGATTCAGCTTTTCCGTGGTGGCGCCCACAATCTGAAAAATGATGGCGACCGTGCCCCGCTGCGGGTCGGTGTCCGCCACCGTCAAGGGGATTCTCTCTCCGTCCTCCTCCACCCGCAGGATGATGAACTGGCCCGGCCTCGCCTTTTCCGCCACCAGGGGCGCCTGAATATCCATCCTGGTGACGGTGGGATTGAGGATCTCTTTATGTACGATGGTATACATACCGTCCATCCTTTCCGCGCGCCGCAAAGCGAGGGGGACGGCAACCGTCCCCCTCGGATATGGGCGCTGACAGGTATTTTAGAAATCGATATCCTGATCGTAATAGCAGGCCTTCAGCAGCTTCTCCATCTCCTCCTGAGTGGGGACGCGGGGATTGGAGCCGGTGCAGGCGTCGCCGATGGCGTTGGCCGCCACCTCGGGCAGCTTCTCCAGGAATTCCTTTTCGTCGATGATGCTGGTTTCCGCCAGCACGCCGCCGGCGCCGTAATTCTTGATGCCCAGCGGGATGTTCAGTTCCCGGTTCATCTGGCGCAGCTCGGCCACCAGGGCCGCCACCAGCTCGGCGGTGGTGGAGCCGGTCAGGCCGATAAAGCGGGCGATGTCCGCATACCGCTCGGCAGCCTCCGGAACCTTGGCGTTGTACTGGATCACCTTGGGCAGATACATGGCGTTGGCCGCGCCGTGGATGATGTGGTCGCCCTGATAGGCGGCGCCGGTCTTGTGGGCCATGGAATGGACGATGCCCAGCAGCGCGTTGGAGAAGGCCATGCCGGCCAGGCACTGGGCGTCGTGCATCGCCGCCCGGGCTTCCTTGTCGCCGTCATAGGATTTCTTCAGGTTCTCATGGATCATCTTGATGGCGTGGAGGGCCAGCGGATCAGTATAGTTGCAGTGGAGGGTGGAAACA
>CAKTTT010000259.1 GCA_934615635.1 uncultured Eubacteriales bacterium
GGCTTATACAGTGGCCCGGGACTATACCTGGGGGCTTAAAATAGCCTCCTATGATGCGGGGAAGGATCGGCGGCTGCGCCCCTCCAACCAGCTCAAGCTGCAACAGGAGGTGGGCGAGCTGCATCTGGGAGAGGGCGGGCTGACCTGGGAGGAATTCTACCGCCATGGCATGATTTTCGTCCTCACCCGGCTGAACAGCGTGATCCATCGGGCGCCGGTACTGGATGAGAAGGTCTGGCTGCGCACCTGGCACCGGGATACCAAGGGCGCCCAGTTCTACCGCTGCTATCAGTTCCTGGACGCGGCGGGGAATCCGCTGATTGAAAGCGTTTCCGCCTTTGCCCTGGTGGACCCTGTCACCCACAAGCTGCTGCGTCCGGAAGTCTTCCAGCCATTCGGCGTGGAGACCCAGCCGGACCGGGTCAACGGTTGCCCCGATCCCGGCCGCCTGCGCCCACCCGCGGCGCTTGTCCCGGCGGGCACCCGGCGGGTGTACTGGTCGGACACGGACTACAACGACCACCTGAACAACACCGTTTACGCGGATATCCTGTGCGATTTCCTGCCCGGCGGCATGGAGGGCAAGCGGCTTACCGGCTTTTCCATCTCCTTCCTCAAGGAGGCCATGGAGGGGGAGGATCTGGTGGTCAGCGCCTGCGCCGCGCCCGGCGAGGCCTGGGTCGCCGCCGCCCATCAGCGGGGAACCTGCTTTGAGGCGCGGGCGACCTTCGTGGAGGAATAAGCCGGATTCACAGCGGTACACTACAAAGAGAAAGGGCGGCTTGCCGTCAAAAAAGGAGAACCCCCCATGTTTGTGGATAAAGCGGTCATACAGATCAAGGCAGGGGACGGCGGCAACGGCGCCGTCTCCTTTCACCGGGAAAAATATGTGGCGGCTGGCGGCCCGGACGGCGGAGACGGCGGCCGGGGCGGCGACGTGGTGTTTGTGGTGGACGACGGCGCCAACACCCTGGCCGACTTCCGCTATAAGCGGAAATTCCGCGCCCAAAGCGGAGAGCCGGGCGGCGGCAAGCGATGCGCGGGCAAGGGCGGGGCAGACTGCGTGATCCCGGTGCCCCGGGGGACCCTGCTTTTCGACAATGAAAGCGGCCGGCTGATGGCGGATATGTCGTCAAACGAGCCCTTTGTGGCGGCCCGGGGCGGCCGGGGCGGCTGGGGAAACAGCCATTTCGCCACGCCCACCCGTCAGGTTCCCCGGTTCGCCAAGCCCGGCGTGCCCGGCGAGTCGGCGGAAATCCGCATGGAGCTGAAGCTGCTGGCGGACGTGGGGCTGGTGGGCTTTCCCAACGTGGGAAAATCCACCCTGATCTCGGTGGTGAGCGAGGCCAAGCCGGAGATCGCCAATTACCATTTCACCACCATCACCCCGGTGCTGGGCGTCGTGCGGGTGGAGGAAGGCACCTCCTTCGTGATGGCGGATATCCCGGGCATCATCGAGGGGGCTAGCGAGGGCGTAGGGCTGGGGCACGAATTCCTGCGCCATATAGAGCGGTGCCGGCTGCTGGTTCACGTGGTGGATGTGTCCGGCAGCGAGGGCCGGGATCCGCTGGGGGATTTCGAAACCATCAACCGGGAGTTGGCTGCCTTCAGCCCGGAGCTGGCCGCCCGCCCCATGCTGGTGGCGGGAAACAAATGCGATCTGGCCGCCGACCGGCAGGCGGAGGACTTCGCCGCCGCCATGCGGGAGCGGGGCTACGCCTATTTTCCCATGATGGCCGCCATCGCCCACGGGACGGAGGAGCTGGTGAAGGCCTGCGCCGCCCGGCTGGCGGCCCTGCCCCCCATCAAGGCCTATGAGCCGGAGCCGGTGCGGCTCCCGGAACCGGACGCCATGGCCGGACGGCCGGTGCGCATAACCGGCGGGGAGGGCGTATATCAGGTGGAAGGCGAATGGCTGCTGCAAGTGATGCGGGCGGTGAATTTTGACGACGACGAGGGACTGCGGTATTTCGAGCGGGTACTGCAATCCGCCGGCGTGATCGCGGCCCTGCGGGAGGCGGGAGCCTCCCAGGGGGACACGGTGAGCATCTACGGCTTTGACTTTGACTTTGTGGACTAACGACACAGCCCGAAGCCCTGCCGTCAGATAATCCGTCCGGCTGTGTCTTTGCGTTTTCCCTCCGGGTAAACGCTCCGCTTA
>CAKTTT010000260.1 GCA_934615635.1 uncultured Eubacteriales bacterium
GTCTTTCTCCTTTTTCCACCGCTACCAAGGCATACGGGGTCTTGCGTCCCTCTCCCCGCCGCCGCTGCACATAAATCCTCGCTCCGGGAATCAGCAGCTCCCGGCAGCGGCCGGTGTTCATCACATGGGCGGTTTCCCTCCCCTTTTCCGTTTCGATCACCGCCACAAAGCGGTTGGGCCGGGCCAGAAAAACCGCCGGGCGGATATCCTCATAGCGCATCGCTTTCTCTCCTTCCACACAGCAGTATACCAGAAAACCCGGCTTTCTTCCACATACGCGGAGCGGAACCGGCATATACATGAAAGAGACAGCCGTGGGCCGCGCAAGCGCCGGCGGAAAGAAGGAGGAAACAGCCCTATGGCGAACTTTGCCGTTCCGGAAACCATCACCGTGCATCTGGGCGCGCCGGACCAGGCGGCGCGGAACATTACGGTCTCCTTTCCAGAGTATATCAAAAACGTGGCGTCCAGCGAAATCTATCCCACCTGGCCGGAGAGCGCCATCCGCGCCAACATCCTGGCACAGATCACCTATGCCCTCAACCGCATTTACACCGAGTGGTATCCCAGCCAGGGCTATGATTTCGATATCACCAGCTCCACCCGCTATGACCAGAGCTTTGTGGAAAACCGGGATATCTATGAAAACATCAGTCATATCGTGGACGATATCTTCAATGATTACGTGGTGAAGCAGGGGACGGTGCAGCCCTATTTCACCCAATACTGCAGCGGCACCACCGCTACCTGCGAGGGACTTTCCCAATGGGGGACGGTGAGCCTGGCCGAGCAGGGCATGGTCCCCTATGAAATCCTGCAGCATTACTACGGCGACGATATCAACATTATTTTCGACGCTCCCGTCACCGGGCCCATCCGCTCCTATCCCGGCGTCCCGCTGCGGCTAGGAGACGCCAACGAGGAGGTGCGGATCATCCAGCGGCAGCTCAACCGGATCGGAGACAACTATCCCGCCATCCCGAAAATCCCCGATACCAACGGCATTTTCGGCGTGAACACGGAGGAAGCGGTGAAAACCTTCCAGTCCATTTTCGGCCTGACCCAGGACGGCATTGTGGGCAAGGCCACCTGGTACAAGATCAAATCCATCTACAACGGCGTCAAGGGATTGGCGGAGCTGTATTCCGAAGGGATAACCCCGGAGGAGGCCCAGCGGGCCTTCGCGGAAATCCTGCAGGAAGGGGATACCGGAGAGCCGGTGCGGGTGGCCCAATACTATCTGTCGGTTATCTCCTACTTCGATCCGCAGATTCCCCAGGTCATCATCGACGGGATATTCGATCAGAACACCCGGGAGGCGGTGCTGGCCCTCCAGCAGCGCAACGGGCTGGAGCCCACCGGCATCATCGACCGGCCGACCTGGAACGCCATTGAGGCCGCTTACGATACCACCCTGAACAGCCTGTCGCCGGAAGCGCTGGCCGTGAAAAGCGAAATCTATCCCGGACGGTACCTCTCTCTGGGGATATCGGGGGAGGATGTAAACGATCTGCAGCAATTCCTGCAAGCCGCGATCGCCCGGGATCCCACCCTTCCACCGGTGTCGGTCACCGGCACCTACGACGCCGCCACCGAAGCCGCCGTGCGGGAAATCCAGAGACGGGCGGGAATCACCACCAACGGCATTGTGGGACCGCTGACCTGGAATCGGATCATCGCACTATCCAAGGCCTGACATCCTTTTCGCCTGCAGATTGACCTAACGTCATCCTTTTTTCTCCCTCATTCGACTTTGCAGGAAAATTATGGTAATATGAAGCGGAGGGAGTTAGGGCGGTTCCCTTTTGTCGGTCCATAGCGACAGACGAACGCGCGTCGGTAGACACAGGCAGTTTCCATCCATGTGCGCAGCCGGGCTGCCCGGGTGGAAAAATACCGGCGTCAGAAAGAATGGAGGCATGCTGCAAACGCTTATCGATCGGAGGGAAAAAGGATGGAAACATATATCAGGGAACAAATCGGTTACTGCATCGGCAAGATCAACGAATATGCCAACACGATGGGCGACGAGCCCACCTCTATGTGGTATTATTGGAACGGTCAGCTTGCCGCCTTGAAGCAGGTTCTGCGGGAAGTGAAAAATGATAAAGGGGAGGGACAGGGACTCTGCCACTGATCCCGTATCCGGGCAATAGAAC
>CAKTTT010000261.1 GCA_934615635.1 uncultured Eubacteriales bacterium
GACCAGGGGGGGAGAGAAGCTGGCGGAGGCGGTGTTCCTGGTGTTCGCCTGCATGTCGGTGGGCTCGGTGATCCTGATTACCGTGTATATGCTCACCTCCGGCGCGCCGGCCATTGCGGAGGTGGGGCTGTTTCAGTTCTTGTTCGGCACCGAGTGGAACCCCAATAAGGACATTTACGGCATCGGCTATATGCTGCTGGCCTCCGTCGCGGGTATGGCGGGGGCGATCCTCATCGGCGTCCCCATCGGCCTGCTGACGGCGATTTTCCTGGCCGAGCTGGCGCCCCGCCGTCTGGCGGGGGTGGTGCGGCCGGCGGTGGAGTTGCTGGCCGGCATCCCGTCGGTGATTTACGGCTTTTTCGGCATGATCGTGCTGGTGCCCTTTATCCGCAGGGTGTTCCCCTCCTCCTTCGGGGACAGCCTGCTGGCGATGATCCTGATTCTGGCCATCATGGTGCTGCCCACCATCATCAGCGTGTCGGAGACCGCACTGCGGTCGGTCCCCGCCTCTTATAAAGAGGCTTCCCTGGCGCTGGGGAACACCCATATCGGCACCATCTTCAAGGTGTTGGTGCCGGCGGCCAAATCCGGCATTTTGGCCGGGGTGATTCTGGGCGTCGGCCGGGCGGTGGGGGAGACGATGGCCGTAGTGATGGTGTGCGGCAACAAGGTGCAGTTCCCCCAGCTCCTCAAAAGCGTGCGGCCCCTCACCAGCGGCGTGGTGCTGGAGATGAGCTACGCCTACGGCCTCCACCGGCAGGCGCTGTTCAGCATAGGACTGGTGCTCTTCGTCTTTATTATGATCGTGAACATATCCTTCACCATGCTTTCCAAGAGAGGGGTGCAGATCAGTGGCAAGGAATGAGACTCTGGAGAACCGGTCTCTCCATCAAAAGCACAGGCGGCCCGGCGACATGGCGCTGCGGAGCTTGATCTATCTGGCGGCCGCCATGACGGTGGCGGTGCTGGTGGGGCTGATCGGCTATATTCTGGTCAAGGGCGTGCCCCATATCACCTGGTCCTTTCTTTCCACCTCCTACTCCGCGCAGGACGGCGGCCCCAAGGGGATTCTGCCTATGATCATCAACACGGTGTACATTGTGGTGATCACCCTGCTGATCGTCACCCCCATCGGGCTGTCCGCTGCCATTTATCTGACCCAGTATGCCCGGCAGGGGCGGCTGGTGCGCTCCATTCGGTTTACCACCGAAGTGCTTTCGGGGGTGCCCTCCATCATCTTCGGCCTGTTCGGCTTCACCTTTTTCTGCGTCATGCTGCGGCTGGGCACCTCCATCCTGGCGGGCTGCCTCACCATGAGCATCTGCATCCTGCCCACCATTGTGCGCACTACCGAGGAGAGTCTGCTGGCGGTGCCGGAAAGCTATAAGGAGGGCGCTTTGGCCCTGGGAGCGGGCAAGCTGCGGGTGATCCTGAGCATCGTGCTGCCCTGCGCCATGCCCGGCATTCTCACCGCCGTCATCCTGGGCATGGGACGGCTGGTGGGGGAGTCGGCGGCGCTGATGTTCACCTCCGGCATGGCCTATGAAATGCCCCAGGAAGTCCTGGGCCATGTGATGGATGCGGGCCGCACCCTGACGCTGCACCTGTACCAGGTATCCAAGCAGGCAGTGGATCCCAACGCTTTCAACATCGCCTACGCCACCGCGTCGGTGCTGCTGATCCTGGTGTTCGTCCTCAACCGCCTGGCGGGCTTGCTCGGCCGGGTGCTGAAAAAAGGTTAAGAAAGGCGGAAAAACGGCATGACAACCAAAATCGCCATGCGGAATCTGGATTTGTATTACGGGAGCTTCCAGGCGCTCAAGGGGCTGAATATGGAGATACCCGCCAACCAGATCACCGCTTTCATCGGCCCCTCCGGCTGCGGGAAATCCACCTGCATCAAAACCATCAACCGGATGAACGATCTGGTGAACGGCTGCCGGATCGAGGGGAAGGTGGAGATCGACGGGGAGGACATCTACGATCCCCGCACCGATGTGACCCTGCTGCGCCGCCGGGCGGGCATGGTTTTTCAAAAGCCCAATCCCTTTCCCATGAGCATCTACGACAATATCGCCTACGGTCCGCGCCTGATGGGCATCCGCTCGCGCAAGCAGCTCGACGAGAT
>CAKTTT010000262.1 GCA_934615635.1 uncultured Eubacteriales bacterium
GTACAACGGGTTTCTGACCATGAAGCCGCTGGTCCATGTGAGCTGGATCGGCCTTATCACCCTATATGCCGTGGGACTCCCCATCATCACTCCCGTGCCGCTCAATCCCCGGAATTTCCGCAATCCCCGCGCAGGGTATATTATGAGTATTCTGGCGGGGCCCGTTTCCAGCCTGCTCATCGCCACCCTGGCCGTGGGCTTGTTTCGGATTTGTCTGCTGGTGGTTTCCAGCGAGGCGGTGCTGGTGATACTACAGGATCTCCTGCTTTCCCGTTTCGCTTTCAACTGTGTGAATCTCACCGTCCTCATGCTGCTGCCCCTGCCCTTTTACGACGGTTATCAGATCCTGTCTTTGTTCCTGCCGGCCAAATGGACCTATATGATCCGGCAATACGGCAACATCATCATGTGGGTGGTGCTGCTCCTGCTGGTGTCAGGGGCGCTGACGCCGATCCTTGGTTTTTTCACCTACGGGCTTCTGCGGGGCATTTATTTTATTTTTGGATTATAAGAGGGACCTATGGAGACGATTTCCTACCGGCTGCCCGTGTTTGAGGGACCGCTGGATCTGCTGCTGTATCTGGTACAGAAAAACAAACTGAATATTTACGACATCCCTATCGCCGAGGTGCTTCAGCAATATATGGAAACCATCGACAGGATGAAGGAAGCGGACCTGGACGTGGCCACCGAATTCCTGGACATGGCGGCCCGGCTGGTGCAGATCAAATCGAGTATGCTGCTTCCCAAGCACGAGGAAGCGGAGGCGCTGCGGCAGGAGCTGACCGGGGAGCTGATCGAGTATCAGCTCTGCCAGGAGGCGGCCCGCCGTCTGGCCGCGCGCAACGTGGGGGGAGACATCTATGTGCGCCAGCCGGCGGAGTTCGAGCCGGATCTGACCTACCGGCGGCAGCATCCCAAGGAAGAGATTTATGACGCTTATCTCGCCGCCGCCGGACGGGGAAGGCGCCGTCTGCCGCCGCCCCCGCAGGCGTTCAGCGGCATCGTTTCCCGCAAAATCGTCTCGGTCTCCACCAAGATCATCTACGTGCTGCGGCGGCTGTATAAACGGGAGCCGGTGGCCTATGACGCCCTCTTTGGGGAGGCGAGGAACAAATCGGAGCTGGTGGCCACCTTCCTGGCGCTGCTGGAGCTGATCAAGGCCAAGCGGATCCGGGTGGACGGGGAAGGCGTGAACCAGACGGTGCGGATGCTGGAAAGAAGCAAGGCGCCGGCGGACGCGGACGCCGCCCCGGTCACAGAGAGCTAGAGCTTAACAGGAAGGCAAGTGGGAAGACGTGGAAATCAAGCAATATCAGGCGGCGATGGAGGCCGTTTTGTTCGCCAGCGGAGAGCCGGTTTCCCTGGCCCGCCTGGCCGAGGTGCTGGAGCTGGACGAGGAAACCGCCCTGCGGCTGGCCGAGGATCTGAAAAACGACTACAACACCCGCGCCGGGGGCTTGGGCATCGTCCGGCTGGACGACCGCTACCAGATGGTCACCCGCCGGGACTACGCCGATTATATCCGCAAAACCATGGATATCCGCCGGAATACCCCCCTCTCCCAGGCGGCGATGGAGGTGCTGGCGATCGTGGCTTACAACCAGCCGGTGACCCGGGCCTTTATCGAGCAGGTGCGGGGGGTGGACTGCGGCGCGGTGGTGCAGGGCCTGGCGGCGAAAAACCTCATCGAGGAAAAAGGGCGGCTTGAGCTGCCCGGCCGGCCGCTGCTTTATGGGACGACGGCGGATTTCCTGCGCTGCTTCGGGGTATCCTCTCTCAGCGAGCTGCCGCCGCTTCCTCAAAAGGAGGAGGACGGCATGATGGAAACCACCCTGGATGAGGTGATCGAGGAGCGGCGGGCGGAAGACGCCGCAAGGGAATGAGGGGTGCCGGTTGATCGTTTTATATTGTCTGCTGGGCGTGCTGGGGGGGCTTTTTCTTCTGCTGCTGATCCCCATCCGTCTGGCGCTGGATTTCGACGGGGAGCTGTCGGTGCGGCTGCGCTATCTCTTTCTCTGCTTCCGCCTGTATCCCCGGAAGGAAAAAAAGAAGAAAAAGCCGGAAAAGGCCG
>CAKTTT010000263.1 GCA_934615635.1 uncultured Eubacteriales bacterium
GGGTAAGGAAGCCGCCGCCAAGGCGATCAACGAGGCCCGCATTTCCGTTGCCGAGCGCAACCGGGAGGGCTCCATCGGTGAAGCCAACGCCGTGCGCGACCAGCGTGTTTCGGTGGCCGCCGCCAACGCCACCGCTGTGGACGGCGAAAACAAATCCAAGGCGGACATCGCCAAATCTGACGCCACCCGCCGCGAGCAGGAAGCCGACGCCCTGCGCCGGGCGGTAACGGCGGAGAAGCTGGCCGAGGCCAAGGCTCAGGAGGAGGCTTACGCCGCTCAGGAGATCGCTGAAAAAGCCCGTGCGGCCCGGGAACTGGCGACACAGCAGGCCGACGTCATCGTCAACGCCCAGATCGAAAAGGAAAAGAAGGTGCTGGAGGCGGAGGCGGAAGCTGAGCAGACCCGGCGCATGGCCAAGGGTGAGGCGGACGCCATCTTCGCCAAGATGGAGGCCCAGGCCCGCGGTATCCAGGAGATCCTGAAAAAGCAGGCCGACGGCTTCGCGGAGCTGGTGAAGGCGGCCGGCGGCAGCCCGGACAGCGCGGTGCAGCTCATGCTGGTGGATAAGATCGAGGAGCTCACCAAGATTCAGGTGGAGGCCGTGAAGAACCTCAACATCGACAAGGTGACGGTGTGGGACAGCATGAATGGAAAGGACGGCGCCTCCACAACGGCGAACTTCCTGTCCAGCATGATGAAATCCATTCCGCCCCTGAGTGAGACCTTCAAAATGGCCGGGCTGCAGATCCCCGCGTTTTTAGGCAAGGAAATCGGCGAACAGCCGCCGGCTGCGGACGCGCCCGCTGAAGAATAGACCGGACTGCGGTATCATACGAGGGCGGGGCGCGCAAAAGGGCCCCGCCCTCGTGCCGGTAGTGGGAGAAGAGGAGAGCGGTTGCCGTTTGGGAGGCTGCCGCTCTCCGACTGGCGGAGGGAGGACCCGGCGGGATAAGCCGGAGGCCGGGGGATAGAAGCGGGCAGGATCGGCGGAAAACCGCCGTCGCCGCCGCCCGGCAAGGCAACCGTTGGTTGCTTGCCGGCCCTCGCCTTGTTTGCCCGACCGGCTTGTGATAGAATGCCGCTGTGGATGGGACAGTTATTAAAGAGGGGGTTTTTTATGTTTGATCGCGGATATATCAAGGATCTGGCGCGCCGAAGGCTGGGCTATGGCGGCCAGGGAAGCGCCATAGCAGTGTTGCTGATTGCCATGCTGTTGGGGGCGGTGGACGGCGCGGTGAAGCTTCGGATCCATTACCGGGTGGAGGACAACACCGTGGAGCTGGGCGGAATGCTGCTCCATTGGTTGTCGGTGCTGATGCCGCTGTTTATCACCCTTTCGGCGCTGGCGCTTTTGCTGGGGATTTTGATTTCCAACGTGCTGAGAGTGGGCGTCCGGGGCTGGTTCCTGCGCTATTGGCGGGGAGACGAGCCGCCGGTGGGGGAGATGTTCGCCGGCTTCCGCTTTTACGGAAACGCTCTGGCCACCATGCTGCTGCGGGACGTATTCATCTTTTTATGGTCGCTGCTGTTCGTCATTCCCGGCATTGTTATGACGTACGCCTACAGCATGACGGAGTATATTTTATATGAAAATCCCCGACTCTCCGCGGGAGAGGCCATCCGCATGAGCAAGATCATGACCCAGGGCTACAAGGGCGAACTGTTTGTGTTTGATCTGAGTTTTCTTCTGTGGCATCTGCTTTCGGGGCTGACGTTGGGCATTGTGGGGATCGTGTATGTCAACCCCTACCTTTATACCGCCCACGCGGGAATGTACGAGGCGCTCAAGAACGCGGCCATCCAATCGGGCCGGCTGCGCTGGGAGGATTTCGGCCAGTTTCCGCCCGCTCCGCCCTCGCAGGCGGCGCCGGGCTACGGCTGGTAAGAGAATGGTGACCGGGACCTGGAGAAGCGCATATCAAACTATGTGTGGGAAGCCGCTCCCCGCCACACGCGGGCGCTGGCGGCGGCCCGGGAGATCTGGATGGCCGACATACCTGTGACGCGGTGGCGGAAACCGCCTGTTCCGGCGCAGATCGACGGGTGGACACAGGGGTATGC
>CAKTTT010000264.1 GCA_934615635.1 uncultured Eubacteriales bacterium
GTTGGGACCCGCGTAATAATCCCCCAACGGCTCGGGGGAATATTTCCCGAGAAATACCGAGCCCGCGTTGTCCAGCCGTCCCAGATACGCCATCGGTTCCCGGCACATGACCTCCAAATGCTCCGGCGCCAGCCGGTTGGCGAACTCCACCGCCTCGTCCATATCCCGGCAGACGATTACCACGCCGTAGTCCTCCAGCGACCGGCGGACAATCTCCGCCCGGGACAGGGCTGCGAGCTGCTTTTCCACCTGGGCCAGCGTTTCCCGGGCGATCTCCTCCGAATCGGTGAGCAGGATGGCGGAGGCCAGCACGTCGTGCTCCGCCTGAGACATCAGATCCGCCGCCAGATAGGCCGGATCCGCCGTCTCATCCGCCAGCACCAGAATCTCGCTGGGACCGGCGATCATATCGATGTCCACCTGGCCGAAAAGCAGCCGCTTGGCGGTGGCCACATAGATATTGCCCGGCCCCACGATTTTGTCCACCTTGGGAATGGTGGCCGTGCCGTACGCCAGGGCGGCCACCGCCTGAGCGCCGCCGCACAGGTACACCCGATCCACCCCGGCGATATAGGCCGCCGCCATCACGGCGGTATTGAAGCCGCCGGACTTGGGGGGCGGCGTGACCATGATCAGCTCCTTGACCCCGGCGATCCGGGCGGGAATGGCGTTCATCAGCACCGAGGAGGGGTAAGCCGCCGTGCCGCCGGGCACATACAGCCCCACCCGCTCCAGGCCGCGGATCCGCTGGCCTAGGATGACCCCGTCTTCCCGGGTGGTCAACCAGCTTTGCTGCACCTGGCGGCGATGAAACTCTTCGATGTTGGCCGCGGCCCGCCGGAGCGCCTCCATCAGCCGCGGCTCGCAGGCCGCCGCCAGCTCGCCGAGCTGCTCCCGTTCCACGCAGGTCAGCGGCGCGTCCACCCCGTCGAACCGGCGGGTATATTCCAACACCGCCTCGTCTCCGCGCTCCCGCACGGCGGCGAGGATGTCCCCCACCGCCGCCGTCACCTTCCGGTCGGTTTCCCCGTTGCGGGCGGCCAACCGCTCCAGCAATGCATATTCCCTTTTCCCGTCGGCCTTCACCAGCGTCATCATACCGTTTTCTCCCCTTCCTTGCCCAGCGCGGCCTCCATCCGGCCGGCCAAATCCTCGATTTCCGCCTTACGCAGCTTCATACACGCCATGTTGACGATCAGCCGCGCGGACACCGGTAGAATATCCTCCACTACCTGCAGGCCGTTTTCCTTGAGGGTGGAGCCAGTCTCCACAATATCCACAATCCCGTCGGACAGACCCAGTAGGGGCGCCAGTTCCACCGACCCTTCTATTTTGATGATCCGCACATCCATTCCCTTGCGCTCAAAATACCGGCGGGCCACCACCGGATATTTGGAGGCGATGGTTTTGCCGTGATAGCCCGCGAAAAAGTCCCTGTCCTTGGGCGCCGCCAAAGCGAACCGGCAGCGGCCGTAGCCCAGATCCAGCACCTCATAAAAGCTGCCGCCATATTCGGCAATGGTGTCCTTCCCCACCACCCCCAGGTCGCATACCCCATGCTCCACATAGGTGATGACGTCCGCCGCCTTGGCGAGCACGACCTCCAGATTATCCCCCACAGGCAGAATCAGCCGGCGGCCTTTGTCCTTCACCGCCGACGTATCCAGCCCCATGCGGTCGAACAAGGCCACGGTATCCTTTTCCAGGCGCCCTTTGGTGAGCGCAATCCGAATCGGCTTCATATGGTAACCCCTTTATTTCCAGTCCGCCAGATAAACCGGCGGCTTTCAGATTTCGTAGATCTCGGTTTCCCCCGCCTCGCCCACGGCAAACACCTGGGGAATCTGCCGCTCGCGGGCGTATGCCAGCGTCTCCTCCAACCCGTCGAACACGCTGAACTCGCACAGCATCCCCTCGCCGATCAGATCATTAACCCGCTTCAGGGCGGCCACCTCCTGCCCCGGCTGGGCGTAGACCAACGCTTCCGGCGCCATGGGAGGATCCACCTCGCCTTTATCCAGCATCACCTTCGTCAAGGCATC
>CAKTTT010000265.1 GCA_934615635.1 uncultured Eubacteriales bacterium
CCAGGCGGCTGCTGCACATCGCCGCGCCGATAAAGGGCGCGTTATTGGTTTCCACGCTTGCCAGCATTATCGGGAATCTTTCCCAAATGGGGCTGATGGGCTTTGGCGCGTTGCTGCTGTTGTCCTGCGCGGGGATGGTCGGGGGCTCCCCCTGGCTGTACGGCGGGCTGACGGCGCTTTCCGCCCTGTTCATCGTCCTGGGGCGGTATACCGAGGGCGTGGTCTCCCATGCGGGGGCGTATCGGCTTTTGGCCAGTATGCGGGTGCATCTGTACGAGACTATCCGGAAGCTGGCTCCCGCCTGCCTGATGGACAGGGAAAAGGGGGATATTTTGAATATTGCCGTTTCGGACATTGAAACGGTGGAATTTTTCTTCGCCCATGCCATCGGCCCCATGTTTACCGTTATCCTCCTGCCCTGCGTCACCCTGGGGCTGGCGCTGTGGTTCCAGCCGCTGTTTGCCGCCGTGCTGCTGCCGGTTTACCTGATCGTCAGCGTAATCTTCCCTTTGGCTGCCGTCAAAGCCGGACGGGGCGTGGGAATGCGCTACCGCGCCAGGCTGGGGGAGATGAAATCCCTGGTGCTGGAAAGCGTTTACGGCCTGAAGGACATCCAGATTTTTGGCTTCGGCCCCCGGCGGATGGAACAGGTGCGGGAGAAGAACCGGGAGATCAACCGGGCGGCTCATGGGATGACTCTTCACCGGCAGACGGTATCGTCCGCTCCGACCTTTTTTGTTTACCTTGCCCGGATTCTGGTGATCGCGGCGGCGTCCTGGCTGGCGGCTTCCGGCACGCCGAACCCGGTCGGAACGGTGGTGCTTTCCTTTGTGGCGGCGGCGTCCTTTTCTTCCACCCAGTCCCTGACCATGGTGGTATCCAGCCTGCTGGAAACCTATGCCGCAGCGGAGCGCCTGTTTCTCATTGAGGACACACCGCCGGAAATTACCGAGCCGGAGCATCCGGCGTCCTGCGGTCCGATCCGCAAAGTGGAGTTTGACCATGTGGGCTTTTCCTACGGGAATTCTTCCAGAATCATTTTACAGGACTTCTGCCTTACGGTCACCGGCAATGAAAAGGTGGGGATTGTGGGGGAAAGCGGCATCGGGAAATCGACGGTGCTGCGGCTGCTCCTGCGCTTCTGGAAGGCGAAGAGCGGACAGATCCGTATGAACGGGATTCCCATTGAACAGATACCGTTAACTGAGCTTCGCCGGCGGATCGCAGTTCTGGAACAGGATACCTTTCTGTTCAACGGAAGTATTGCGGAGAATATAGCGCTGGGCAGGCCGGACGCTGCGCGGGAAGAAATAGAGGAGGCCGCCCGGCGGGCAGGGCTTTCAGAATTTATCCGGACCCTGCCGGACGGCTATGAAACCCAAATGGGGCAGATGGGGGCGCGGCTGTCCGGCGGGGAACGCCAGCGCGTGGGGATTGCCCGCGTGATGCTGATGGATCCCGATGTGATCGTGATGGATGAGCCCACCAGCAGCCTGGACGTCCTGCACGAAAAAGAACTGCTGCAAACGCTCCGCGGGGAATGCGGGGACAAAATGCTCCTTATCGTTTCCCACAGGCATTCGACGCTTACCGGATGCAGCCGGATCATACGGCTGGAAAATGGCCGGGCTTTCGAGATCGAGGGAAGCATTGATGGAATTTAACAGAAATTATGGGAGGTAGTCTTATGTCGGAAAACAGAAGCAGGCGGGAAAACATTCATCTCGGAACGCATGGCGAGAAGTACGGAAACTGGATGTCTGCCCCGGTGTTCTATATGGTCGGCGGGCTTCTGGCTCTGGCAGTGGCGCTGGCTGTACTGTTTTTTACCGTGTTCCGTATCACTGCGCTGGGTGTAATATTCGTAATCGCCGCAATCATATTGCTTGTACTGCTTTTCTGGATCACATGGATCCGGCGGCAGTACGCTTTCGGCGGGGGCGGTATGATGGAAGGGGTGCATCAGGCCGTGCTTTCCCATCTGGATTATA
>CAKTTT010000266.1 GCA_934615635.1 uncultured Eubacteriales bacterium
ACGTCAACACCCTCATTATTGAAAACGCCGACCGGTTCGGCCTGTCCCAGCTCCATCAGCTCCGGGGCCGGGTGGGCCGCTCCTCCCGCCGCGCCTTCGCCTACCTCACCTTCGTGCGGGGAAAGGTGCTCACCGATGTGGCCTCCAAGCGGCTGGAGGCTATCCGGGAATTCACCGAATTCGGCGCCGGCTTCAAAATCGCCATGCGGGATATGGAGATCCGGGGCGCGGGCAACCTGCTGGGCGCCCAGCAGCACGGCCACATGGAGGCGGTGGGGTACGAGATGTATCTGCGGCTGCTCTCCGAGGCCGTGGGGGAGGAAAAGGGCGAATCCACGGGGGAGAGAGAGGCGGAATGCCTCATCGACCTGCAGGTGTCCGCCCATATCCCCGACAGCTACATCTCCTCCAACGCCCAGCGGTTGGATATTTACCGGCGGATCGCGGATATCCGCACCCACGAGGATTCCCTGGATGTGTACGACGAGCTGATCGACCGGTTCGGAGAACCGCCGGAGGCGGTGCAGGGCCTGATCGACGTGGCGCTGCTGCGCAACATGGCCGCGGCGGCGGGGATTTACGAGGTCAAGCAGCAGCAGGATACCCTGCTGCTTTACCAGCGGAAGCTGGATCTGGAGCTAGGCTCCAGGATGTCCGCCGCCCTCAAGGGGCGGGTGATGATCAGCGCCGGATCCAAGCCCTATTTCGCAGTGAAGATGAAAAAGAATCTCACCCCCCTGGATACCCTGCGGGAGGCTCTGGAGGCCGTCCGTCCCCAGGAGGAAACGGACTGATCCCCCGGGCGGCGTTTGCCGCCGTCTGCCGTCGCCGGGCTACCGGATGTCTATCCGAACCGGCTTACGTTCCCCCATAGCCGAGACGGCGGATGATCCGCACGATGCAGCCGCCCTTTCTCCATGGCCGACCCAGGAGAACAAACGCCTCCACCCCTTCCGGAAGGGGACTTTCCCCGAACAATTTCCATGCGCCGTTTCCGCATACCGCCGCGCTTTAGCGGGATGCCCGCTTTAGCGGGAGGAAGAATGGGTGCCTTCCCGCCCGGACGGCCCCGCGGCCTGCCTTTTTCCACGTTGGCGGCCCACGCCGCCCGCTTTCGGGTATGCCGGTTACGGCGGGCGGGCGCGCCATGGCGGAAAACCCTCCATTGATAACCTCAGCCGGACCTTCCGCGCCCTTGCGTCAAAACCGGGGCTTCTATCGGGTATGAACGCCGCCCTTCTCTCCTGAGCCGATACGGCCGCCGGCGAGCCGGGCCGCATAAATGGACAAAGGGAGGAGACGACGCCTATTCCCCTTCCTTTGCCATCCCTTCGACGGCTCTGTGCGCCTGGCCGCCGGCCCGCCGATCCGCAAAAACGGTGAATGGCCCGGTGGAAGCGGATTTCAAGCGGCCTCAGGACAGGGCCGGGCCGTACGCACCCTGTCGGGACGGATCAGAGAATTCGGCGTCGATTTTTCATGCCGGGACCAGCACCCGCTTGCATGAACGGGCCGTTCATGCTACACTGATGCGGTGGGAAATGCTGACAAATCCAACCAAGAGGAGAGAGCCTTTATGTTTGACCAACTGAAAACCCTCCGTCTGTACGACCTGCGGTATACCCTGGCCGCCCCCCTGCTGGAGCAGACCGTCTATCCCT
Organism: uncultured Eubacteriales bacterium; assembly: GCA_934615635.1. Classification (GTDB taxonomy): domain Bacteria; phylum Bacillota; class Clostridia; order Oscillospirales; family Acutalibacteraceae; genus CAKTXU01. The sequence goes on from CAKTTT010000266.1 coordinate 1,662, forward strand.
GGGAGGCCCTGTCGGGCATCCGCGCCTTCATCGAAGCCACCGGAGCCGCCCTGCCGGCGGAGGAATACGACAATCCCCGGCCGGGCGTGTGGATCCATAAAACAGCCAAAGTGGCCCCCTCCGCCTTTCTCGGGGATTGGGTAATCATCGGACCGGAGACGGAGGTGCGGCACTGCGCCTTCATCCGGGGTAGCGCCCTGGTGGGCGCGGGGGCCGTGGTGGGCAACTCCACGGAGCTGAAAAACGTCATCCTGTTCGATCGGGTGCAGGTGCCCCATTACAACTATGTGGGGGATTCCATCCTGGGTTGCCAATCCCATATG
>CAKTTT010000267.1 GCA_934615635.1 uncultured Eubacteriales bacterium
GCCCCGAGCACCCCATCCAGAGCCTCCTTGTCCTTATCCAGGCCAGCGGTCAGACGGAGCAGCTCGATTTCGTCCGGGGCGGCGACGGCGGCCGCCAGGGCGGGGGCCAACTCCAGCACCCGACGGAACGTGCCCTCCTCCATCCCGTGGAGAACCTGGCCAATCACGCCGCCGAACACGATGAGGGCCCGCTTCAGCTCCTCCTCGCCGGCATCGGGCAGCCGCTGCCGCAGCAGGGGCAGGGCTTCCTCCTCCGGCACGCCGCCCAGGGGGATGCACACCGACCGGGACTGGACGGTGGGCAGCAGCTGGGCGCGGTTGTCGCAGGTCAGGAGAAACACCACGTGGGACGGGGGTTCCTCCAAAATTTTCAGCAGGGCGTTCTGCGCCTGCTCGGTCATATTTTGCGCTTCCGAAAGGATCAGCACCCGGTAAGCGGCCTCATTGGGCAGCACATAGGCGGTATCCCGCAGCCGCCGCACCTCCTCAATGTGGAAGGAACGGACCCCGCCGTCCCCCCCCGCTTCCTCGATATCCGGATGGCCGCCCCCCGCCGCCTTGAGGCAGCCGGGACAGCGGCCGCAGGGCCGCTGCTCCCCGGCGGGAGCGGTGCATACCGCCGCCCTCGCCAGCAGCCGCGCCACCGTCCGGCGGCCGCTGCCTTTGGGCCCCTCCAATAAAAGGGCATGAGGGAAGCGGCCCCCGTCCACACAGGCGGACAGGGCCTTTTTCGCTTCCTCATTGCCCTCAAATTCATTAAATCGCATGGAGGCTCCTCAGATTTTCTCGTAGCGGTCCACGCTCATCACGAAAACCGTGGCGCCGCCCACCGTCACCTCCACCGGAAAGGAGGCGTAGTTCGCCGTGCCGTAATTGGTGGTGGGCACCATCTGGGTGCGTTTCTTGGAATGCTTCTCGATAATGGACAGCACCTCATCCACCCGGGTATCGTCGGTTCCCACCAGGAAGGTGGTGTTCCCCGCCTGCAGAAAGCCGCCGGTGGTGGCCAGCTTGGTGACCGAAAAGCCTCCCCGGGTCAGCGCGGAGGATACCACATTGCTGTCGTCCTTATTCACAATGGCAAATATCAGCTTCATATTACAAACCTCCCTATGGTTGTGGTTCCGGCATTGCCTTGCCTCTATTATACCGTATTTTCGCAGCCGTTACAAGGCATTTCCCCTGCTGCCGGTGGGATTTTTCCGACGAAAACCGCCTCATTCCCCGCTTTCGGCTACCACGGGAAGCCTGGAATAACCCCTTTCCTCCAGCCAGGCGACCAGCTCCGCCGTCAGCCGTTCTCCCGGCGCCACCGCGGCCACCCCCGGCGGACAGGGACACAAGGCTCGGGCCGCGATTCGTCCCACGGCCTTTGCCGCCGGGATCTCCTCCGCCGGACGCAGGACCGCCTGTCGCAGGGAGAGCGCCCGCTCGGGCCGCAAACCCGGCGGGAAGGCGGAAAACGCCCTCCCCTCCGTCGGGGGTCCGGGACGATATTCCTCCAAAGCGGCGGAAAGGCGGCGAATATCCTCCCGCGTGTTGAAAGGCGTGAGGATAAACACCACATACCGTTCGTCGGCCAGCTCCGGCTCGCAGCCCCGACGGCGAAAATAAGCAGCCGCAGCCTGTCCGTCGGGAAACTCCAGCGTCAGCCGGGCAGGATCCTTGAAGCGGGGCGCTATTTCCGGGAAGGCCGCGGGCAGTCCCGCGGCGGCAGCCGTCCGCCGCAAAGCCTCCGTTGCCTCGGCGGTACGCCGGTAGGCCTCCTCCCCCTTCTCTCCCCACCAGCCCTGAGCCCTGTCCAGGGAAGCCAGCGTCATAAAGGAGGGAGAGGTGGAGCCGAACAGGGCCATGGCCCCCTTCCCCGCCTCCCGGGATATTGCCGCCGCGGCCTGGGGGCTGAAATGCAGATAGGCCCCCCCGGTGAGAACCGGCAGGGTCTTATGGGCGCTGTCCGCCGTCATATAGG
>CAKTTT010000268.1 GCA_934615635.1 uncultured Eubacteriales bacterium
AGTCCCAGCAGCCCGCCGCTGCCGATGGCGATCATCGTCCTGGTCTGCTGATAGCCGCTGGTGGCGGCATATTCCCAGGCGTGGAGATAGCTGGCGAAACGGTCGGCGATATAGGGCTTGAGCAGGATGACCAGGGGCGCTCCCACGGCGGCGGCCCCGGAGAAAAAGGCGATCACCCGCCAATCGCCGGAGCGCATATAGGCGATGATGACCATGCCGACAAAAAACACCACCGCCGTGCCGAAATCCCGCATGAGGAACAACGGCCCGATGCAGGCAGCGGAAAACAGCAGGAACAGCACCGTGTTCCGGGCCGTCATCAGCCGTTCCAGGGTGGCGCATCCCGCGAAAACAAAGGCCACCTTCACAAACTCAGACGGCTGGATGGTGATGAAGCCCAAATTGATCCAGTTGCGGGCGCCATACCGGCTCTCCCCAAAGAGCAGATTGGCGGCCAGCAGCAAAATGGCGCAAAGTCCCGCCGCATACCGCAGCTTCATGGTCAGGTCGATATCCCGCAGCACCAGCCCCAATATCCAGAACAAGACCACCCCCAGAACAAGGGCGGCGAATTGCTTGAGCAGGGAGGCGGGCGCCGCGCTGGCCGCTACGCACAACCCCAGGGTGGAGAGAAAAAAAGCGGGCAGCAGTACGCCCAGCCCCTCAAACCGGCGCAGCCGGAAGCAGATCCATTCCATCGCCACCAGTCCCAGAAAGCAGGCAGGCAGCGTCCAGGGCAGTTCGTCCATGTCGTGCAGCATCAGCGACAGGCAGGCCAGAAGCTGAAATAGGGTCAGCAGAAAGGGGCCCGCCAGCGCGGGAGGCTCCCGGCGGTTCCTTCGCCGCTTCTGCTCCGGCTCGTCCTCTTTTTGGGCGGCCTCCAGCCTCAGGCGCACATCCGCCAGCTTCACCGTATCCCCCAGCTCCAGCCGGGCTCCCCGCCCCACCCGTTCCTCATTGACATACAGCCCGCCCTTGGAACGGATATCGCTGATCCGAAAGCCCTCGTTATCCCTGGTCAGCACGGCGTGACGGCGGGAAACCGTGGGCGCCGTCACCTGGATATCGCACGCCGCGCTGCGGCCGATGGCGCTTTCCGCGGCAGTCACCGGCAGCCGCTCCCCTTCATCCGTTACCAGCACCGCCAGTACCGTCCGGCTTCCCTTCCCACGAAAAAGCAGGCGGATGCAAATGATCAGAAGCAGCACCGCGATGATGGGCAGCAGCCAGCGGACCACAGCGTTATAATACCCCGTCAGGATGGTCCAATCCATTCCGCCGCCTCCTTTCCGCCCATTTTTCTCATCATAACACAAAAGGGCGGTGGAGGGAAGGTAAATCCCGGTATCTTAGAGAATTCTTCATTTCTTCATCCATCCTGATTCAAGCCGTTTCCGCCGCCCGGCGCCGCCTTGAAGGGAGGCCGATTCGAATTTCCTCCCCTCTCTCCTCCGAACATGGCATGAGGGTTTCTCACGGCACATATCCTTATAGTAAAACCCATTTTTAGGGATGTGTTTTGCGAAAAGCGATAGAAACTGCGCCGATCCCTTTGAAAAAGGGATCGGCGTATGTGGGCAGAGTATGAAAGGATGGATAGCAAAACCGTATGTTTATACAATGGTGGGATATTCTCCTCCGTCTTGGCCTCGCCATCGCGGTGGGCTTCGCCGTTGGTCTGGAGAGGGAAAAGCATCATCGCCCGGCGGGGATCAAAACGCATATCATGGTTTGCATGGGAGCGGCCATCGTGTCCCTCATACAATTGCATATGGCGCAGGATGCCATCCGCGTGGTGGATGCTTATCCGGAAATGGCCGCCGCCATCAAGGTGGATTTCGGCCGGCTGGGGGCGCAGGTCATCAGCGGCATCGGATTCCTGGGGGCCGGCACCATCCTGCAGCGCAAGGGGTCCATCAAAGGCCTGACCACCGCCGCTACCCTGTGGCTGGTGGCCTGTGTGGGTC
>CAKTTT010000269.1 GCA_934615635.1 uncultured Eubacteriales bacterium
AGGAAATGGGTTTCGGCGTGGGGCTGTACCCGGAACGGGATTATGTGGCCGTCAAGGTGCCGGTTTTCTCCTTTGAAAAGTTGCGCAACCTGGACATTCAGTTGGGACCGGAGATGAAATCTACCGGCGAGGTGCTGGGGTTGGCGAAAACCTTCGAAAACGCGCTGCTCAAGGGACTGGTGGCCGCCGGCTACAAGATGAAGAAATCCGGCGGCGTCCTGATTACCGTTCGGGATTCGGATAAACTGGAGGCCATGGAGGTAGCGGATCGATTCCGTTCTCTGGGCTTCGACATCTACGCCACGGCAGGGACGGCCAACCGTTTGAACAAGGAGATGATCCCCTCCTCCGCCGTGCGTAAAATGCACGAGGCGCATCCCAACATCGTGGACCTGCTGGAAAGCGGCAAAATCGATTATATCCTTTCCACCGACGCCCATGGCCGGGATCCCAAGCTGGCCAGCGTACAAATGCGCCGCCTGGCGGTGGAACGGGCGATTCCGGTTTTCACCTCCGTGGATACGGCAAAAGCCATGCTCCGCTGTCTGTCCATGGACAAGACCATGGCGGATATGGAGCTGATCGATATCACCAAGGTTTGAGAAGGGCGGTGCGACATGCGTTATACGCAGGAAAGCTGCAAGCTGCTGTACAAGAGCGAAATCGCTCCCGGCATTTATAATTACACCCTTTCCGCTCCCGCCATCGCCGGCGCGGCCTCGGCGGGACAGTTCGTGCAGATTCTCTGCGGAGACTATACGCTCCGCCGCCCTATCTCCATCTGTGGCTTTGACGCGGGGCTGGGGATTCTCCGTCTGGTCTTCGAAATCAGGGGGAAGGGGACGGCCTGGCTGGCCCAGCGACAAACGGGTGACAACCTGGATATCGTGGGACCTCTGGGCCACGGCTTCCCCGCCGCCGATCCGGCCAAAAAAGCCGTGTTGGTGGGCGGCGGCATCGGCACCCCGCCGCTGCTTCCCGTCGCCCGGTTCTATGGAGGCAACGCCACGGTGATCACCGGTTTCCGCAACGGGGCCGCCGCCATCCTGCAGGAGGATTTCGCAGCGGCGGGCGCGCATACGGTGCTGTGCACCGACGATGGTTCCGCCGGATTTCACGGCTTTACCACCCAGGCGCTGGAGCAGCATCTGGCGCAGAACGCCTGCGACGTGGTGTATACCTGCGGCCCCAAGGTGATGATGAAGGGGGTGGCCGCCATCGCTGCCGATCGGGGGATCTCCTGCTATGTTTCCATGGAGGAACGAATGGGCTGCGGCGTGGGTGCCTGCCTGGGCTGTACCTGTAGAACCAAGGATGCAGCGGGGGAGCCACACATGACCCGGGTATGCCTCAACGGCCCGGTATTTAATGCGGCGGAGGTGGACTGGACATGAGCGATATGCGGGTGAATCTGTGCGGCGTGGAACTGAAGAATCCGGTCATCGCCGCCTCCGGTACCTTTGGATACGGCATGGAATACAGTGAGTTTTTCCCCTTATCCCGGTTGGGGGGGATTTCCTGCAAGGGCACGACCCTGCTTGCGCGAGAGGGAAATCTCAATTCCCGGATCGCGGAAACCCCGTCGGGTATGCTCAACAGCGTGGGACTGCAGAATCCGGGAGTGGATCAGTTCCTTTCCATCTACCTGCCCTGGCTCAAACAGCAGGGAACGGTGGTGATCGCCAATCTGGCGGGCCACAGTGTGGAGGAGTACGCCGCCATGGCGGAAAAACTGGATTCCTCCGAGGTGGATATGGTGGAGTTGAACATCTCCTGTCCCAACGTCCGGGAGGGAGGCGTCAATTTCGGCACCTCCTGCGGGATGGTGGAGCAGGTGACGGGTGAAGTACGCCGCAGGCTGAAGAAGCCGCTGATGGTCAAGCTGACCCCCAATGTGACGAATATCGGGGACATCGCGGCGGCGGCGGAAGCGG
>CAKTTT010000270.1 GCA_934615635.1 uncultured Eubacteriales bacterium
CGATTATGACCACCGACACCCGGAAAAAGGAGTTCGCCGTCCGCTTTGAGCTGGGGGGCAGAACCTGCGTTATGGGCGGCATCGCCAAGGGAAGCGGAATGATCGCCCCCAACATGGCGACCATGCTCTGCTTCATCACCACCGACGCGGCCATCCGGGCGGAGCTGCTGCATCGGGCGCTGCTGGAAACGGTGGGGGACACCTTCAACATGATGACGGTGGACGGGGACACCTCCACCAACGATATGGTGGCCATCCTTGCCAACGGCGCGGCGGGCAACCCGGAGCTGACGGAGGCGGCCGGGGATTACGCGGTTTTCCTGGATGCGCTGCGTATGCTCTGCACCCGGATGGTCCGCTGCCTGGCGGCGGACGGGGAAGGGGCCACCAAGCTGCTGGAATGCCGGGTCGCCGGCGGCGCCTCCGACCGGGACGCCCGGCTGGCGGCCAAGGCGGTGGTGAACAGCGCGCTGCTGAAATCCGCCATGTTCGGCGCGGACGCCAACTGGGGCCGGGTGCTGTGCGCCATCGGCTATTCCGGGGCGCAGGTGGATGTGCGCCGGGTGGACGTGGCCTTTGCCTCGGCGGCCGGCCGGGTGGAGGTCTGCCGGGACGGCGCGGGCATCCCCTTCAGCGAGGAAGAGGCCAAGAAGGTGCTGGGAGCGGATGAAATCGTCATCGATATCCTGCTGCGGGACGGCGCGGCAGGGGCGGTGGCCTGGGGCTGCGATCTGACCTATGATTATGTGAAGATCAACGGCGATTACAGGACCTGAGCCGCAGGGCCGGGGCCTGGAGGCTGTTTCAAAGCGCAGGAGAGAGAATACGGCGAGATTATTTGAGAGGATACAAGGGGAAATCGGTATGCAGATATCCACGGCGGAGCGGGCGCGGGTGCTGACCCAGGCGCTGCCCTATATCAAACAGTACGCGGGCAAAACGGTGGTGATCAAGTACGGCGGCAACGCCATGATCAGCGAGGAGCTCAAAAGCGCGGTGATGGAGGATATCGTGCTGCTGTCCACGGTGGGCATCCATGTGGTGCTGGTCCACGGCGGCGGCCCGGAAATCAACGCCATGCTGAAGAAAATCGGCAAGGAATCCCGCTTTGTGGGCGGGCTGCGGTACACCGACCGGGAAACCATGGACGTGGTGGAGATGGTGCTGGCCGGCAAGGTCAACAAGAGTCTGGTGCAGCAACTGGAGCAGCACGGCGGCCGGGCCATCGGCCTGTGCGGCCTGGACGGCGGGATGATCAAGGCGGTCAAGCATCGGGAAACCGACCTGGGCTATGTGGGGGATATCACCCACGTCAACGTCACCCTGATCCGCAACAGCCTGGAAAACGGCACCATCCCGGTGGTGGCCACCATCGCCGCCGGGGAGTCGGACGGGGAGACTTACAACATCAACGCGGATATCGCCGCCGCCCAGATCGCCGCGGCCATGGGAGCGGAAAAGCTGGTGCTGATGACCGATGTCCGGGGCCTGCTGCGGAACAGGGAGGACGAAAACTCCCTGATCTCGGTGGTGCAGGTCAGCGAGGTGGCGCATCTCAAACACCAGGGCATCATCTCCGGCGGTATGATCCCCAAGATCGACTGCTGCGTGGAAGCGGTGCGGCGGGGTGTGCGGCGAACCCATATCATCGACGGGCGGATCCCCCATTCCATCCTGATCGAGATGCTCACCGACGAGGGCATCGGCACCATGTTTTTATAAGACGGCGGACAAAACCAGCGGAAAGGATCTGGCTGACATGACCCTGGAAGATGTTCAAACGCTCCACGACGGGGCGCTGATGCCCACCTACGGGCGGTTCCCCGTGG
>CAKTTT010000271.1 GCA_934615635.1 uncultured Eubacteriales bacterium
GCACCAGGACGCACTGGTTGTTTTCCATATCCTTGGGGCCGATCTCCAGACGCAGGGGCACGCCCTTCATCTCATATTCCGCGAACTTCCAGCCGGGGGAGTTGTCCGAATCGTCCATCTTTACCCGGACGGATTTTTCCAGCCGCGCCTTGAGCTCCGCCGCCTTCTCCAGCACGCCCGGCTTATGCTGCGCGATGGGGACGATCACCACCTGGACCGGCGCCACCGCCGGCGGCAGCACCAGGCCGTTATCGTCGCCGTGGGTCATGATGATGGCGCCGATGATCCGCGAGGACATACCCCAGGAGGTCTGATGGGGATAGCGGAGCTTGTTTTCCCGGTCGGTAAACTGGATATCGAAAGCGCGGGCGAAGCCGTCCCCGAAATAGTGGCTGGTACCGCTTTGCAGCGCCTTGCCGTCGTGCATCATCGCCTCGATGGTGTAGGTGGCTTCCGCCCCCGCGAACTTCTCCTTGTCCGTCTTGCGGCCCTTTACCACCGGAATCGCCAGGGATTCCCGGCAGAAGTCCGCGTAAACGTTGAGCATCCGCTCGGTTTCCGCCATGGCCTCCTCGGCGGTTTCATGCATGGTGTGGCCTTCCTGCCAGTAAAATTCCATGGTGCGCAGGAAGGGGCGGGTGGTTTTCTCCCACCGCACCACCGAGCACCATTGATTATAGAGCTTGGGCAGATCCCGGTAGGAGTGGATGATATTGGCGTAATGCTCGCAGAAGACGGTTTCGGAGGTGGGACGGACGCACAGCCGCTCCTGGAGCTCTTCCTCACCGCCGTGGGTGACCCAGGCCACCTCCGGCGCGAAGCCCTCCACATGATCCTTTTCCTTCTGCAGCAGGCTTTCGGGGATGAATAGGGGCATCATCACATTCTCGTGCCCCAGCGCCTTGAACCGGGCGTCCAGATCGCCCCGGATATTCTCCCACAGCGCGGTGCCGTAGGGGCGCACGATCATGCAGCCCCGCACCCCGGCGTAATCCGCCAGCTCCGCCTTTTTCACCACGTCGGTATACCACTGGGCGAAATCCTCGTCCATGGAGGTGATGGCTTCCACCATTTTTTTATTGTCGGCCATATCGGTTCGTCCTTTCGGCTGGTAGTTTATTTCTTGTCCTTCTGCTCGGGATCCTTGGGCTTATCGCCGGCAAAACGGTTGAGCAGGAAAACCGCGCCCATGATGAGACCCATCACCACAAAAATGCCCACCATGCCCAGCAGCATCAGCAGCAGGGCGTTCGGTACGTCGCCGGTGTGAAAAACAATATCCATATCGCGCTCTCCTTTCTTACAGGCCCGCCAGCCGGGGCACCACGGTGAGGATGATGCCGCCCGCCACCACGGAGCCGATCTGGCCCGCCACATTGGCGCCCACAGCGTGCATCAGCAGATGATTCTGATTGTCCTCCTTCAGCGCCATCTTCTGGATGACCCGGGCGGACATGGGGAAGGCGGAAATGCCGGCGCCGCCCACCATGGGATTGATCTTTTTCCCTTCCGGCAGGAAGAGGTTCATCAGCTTGGCGAAGAGCACGCCGCCGATGGTATCGAATACGAAAGCTACCAGCCCCAGCGCCATGATGACCAGCGTGGCCACGTCCACGAACTTCTCCCCCTGCATGGTGAAGGAGATGGTGAGGCCCAGCAGGATGGTGATAAGATTCGCCAGGGTGGTCTGGGCGGTTTGGGACAGATTATCCAGCTTGAGGCATTCCCGCAGCAGGTTGCCGAACATCAGCATTCCCACCAGAGAGACGGATTTGGGCGCCACCAGGCCCG
>CAKTTT010000272.1 GCA_934615635.1 uncultured Eubacteriales bacterium
GGTTGTATAAGCTGCCCTGCGCGTTTTCCGCCCGGAGCTGCAGCACCGCCCAGGGGCGATGGCCGGTGCGGGGATCCCGCAGGCCCACCGGCTTCATGGGGCCGAACCGGATGGCGTCGGTTCCCCTCCTGGCCAGGACCTCAATGGGCATACAGCCCTCGTAAACCCTCCCCTGCCGGTCGAATTCATGCAGCGGCGCGGTTTCCGCCGTCACCAGGGCAGCGTGGAAGGCCTCGTATTCCTCCCGGTTCAGCGGGCAGTTAAGGTAATCCCCCTCCCCGCTTTCCTCCCGCCCGTAGCGGGAGGCCCGGAAGGCGCGCTCCCCATCCACGCTTTCCGCGGTGACGATGGGGGCCGCCGCGTCGAAAAAGCTCAAAGCGCCGCCGCAGCGTTCCTTCAACCGGGCGGCCAGCGTGTCCAGGGTCAGCGGGCCGGTGGCGATCACCGCCGCGCCTTCCCCGGGAAGCTCGGTCAGCTCCCGCTCCTCCACCCGGATGAGGGGATGGGCCCGCAGCCGCCGGGTGATCCCGGCGGAAAACCGCTCACGGTCCACGGCCAGCGCGCCGCCGGCGGGCACGGCGCAGTCCGCGACCACCGCCATGCAGAGGGAGCCCAGCCGCCGCATTTCCTCCTTGAGCAGGCCGGCGGCGCTGTCCAGCCGAGCCGCTTTGAGGGAATTGCTGCACACCAATTCTCCGAAGTTGGCAGAACGATGGGCCGGGGACATCCTTCCCGGCTTGCTGTCCGCCAGCAGCACCGGAATCCCCTCCTCCGCCAGCGCCCAGGCGGCCTCGCAGCCCGCCAGCCCCGCGCCGGCCACCAACACCCGCGGCGTTTCCTCCATGCGGCAATCCCATCCTTTCCCGGCGTATGTCCGGGAAGGACACAGCCTCTCTCTGCAGTCGGAAAAAGCGTCCCTTTCCGCGTTCCGGGCAAAAGCCCTTTTGTCCTATGCCGGGCGCTTTTCCGTCATTCCTGATTTTCCTTTGCCTTCTCTTCCTTGCCTTCCTTGGCGTCCGGCTCCTTTTCATAGCCGCAACCTTCGGTCAGGCAATACAGCCCCGCATGGCGCCCTTTTTTCTTGAACAGGGTCTTGCCGCATTTGGGGCAGAGCTCCTTGGTCGGCTCGCTCCAGGTGACGAAATCGCAGTTGGGATAGTTGGAACAGCCGAAAAACTTCCGGTTGCTCTTGGATTTTTTCGCCACAATAGAACCGCCGCATTTCGGGCAGATACCGCCCGTTTCCTCCACAATCCGCTTGGTGTTCTTGCATTCCGGATATCCCGGGCAGGCCAGGAATTTGCCGTAGCGGCCGGTTTTGATCACCATTTTGCGCCCGCAGTTCTCGCACACCACGTCGCTTTCCACCTCGGGGACCTTGATCCGCTCGCCGGACAGGTTCTCCTCCGCCTGGGCCAGCGTCTTGGCAAAGCCGTCGTAGAAGCTGTCCAATGTCTTGACCCAATCGCTTTTTCCCGTCTCCACGCTGTCGAGCTGCTGCTCCATATGGGCGGTGAAATCCACGTCCACCACCTCCGGGAACTGCTCCTTCATCAGCTTGGTGGTTACCTCTCCCAGGGCGGTGGGCCGCAGCGCCTTGCCCTCCCGCTCAATGTATTCCCGGGTCAGGATGGTGGAAATGGTGGGGGCGTAGGTGGAGGGGCGGCCGATGCCGTTCTCCTCCAGCGCCTTGATGAGGGTGGCCTCGGTATACCGGGGCGGGGGCTGGGTGAAATGCTGATTGCCCTTGAGCTCCCGCAGGG
>CAKTTT010000273.1 GCA_934615635.1 uncultured Eubacteriales bacterium
CCTGGTCAGCCGGACGGCCTGGCCGCCCGCCGTCACGCTGCGCGCCGCCGTGTCCAGCCGCAGATCGGCGGCGGTCAGCACCTCGCCCGCCGGGGCCGCCTGCCGCAGGCCGACGGCGATCCGCGCCAGCAGCTCCTTGACGGCGAAGGGTTTGGTCACATAATCCACCGCGCCGCCAAGCAGCAGCCCCACCTTGCCGTCCACGTCCCCCTTCGCGCTCACGACAATGACGGGGATCCCCCTCATCCGCGGCAGCACCTCCTCGCCCGACAGCCCCGGAAGCATCAAATCGAGCAGGACCAAATCGGGCCGGCGGGCGTCGAGCAGCAGCAGCGCCTCCGTGCCCGAATAGGCCCGCGACACCTGGTAGCCCTCTTTTTCAAGCACCTCCTCCAGCATGTCGCCGATGGGGATGTCGTCGTCCACGATCATAATCCGCTGCATCATCCAGCCCCGCCTTTCCGTCCGCCGTTTTGCGCCGTTCCTGTCCTCCTATTATATTTCCCCGCCGCCGGGAATTCAAGCGTCCCGGCCATGAAAAACGGCGCGACCAACTTAGCCACGCCGTCCGAACCCGCGTTACCTAGCAACGGGGCTCCCTCAGCCGCTTGGAATAGGGGATGAGAAACACCGGAATCCCGCTGGAATAGGGCGCGATGTCGTAATGCTGGAAAAAGATCACTAACCCCTCCGGCTTGAGGAAGAACTGCCGGGGATCGAACTCCGCCGCGACGATTTTCTCGTAATCGGGGAAATATATATCGTTTCCCTCCTCAATCTGCTCTTTGATCTGCCGGATGATCTCTGCGGTAAAATATCCCCACACATCGGCCCCCGCAGGCATAAGCTGCCTGAGGTGCAGGCGCGTCCCGTTGTTCAGGTTCCAGCTCTCCCCCTTGCGGCGGGTGCTGCCGTGAGCGCCGCCGGTGTAAAGATAACGGTCGGTGTAGTAGCTCAGGGAACAATCCTGGTTCCAGGTCACCTCATAGGCCTGAATCAGCTCAAATTCCATGATGGGATATCCGTTCTCCTCGGAAATATGGTACTGCTCCACCGCGGAGTAGAACAGGTTCTTGCGGCTATACTCCTCCAGATGCAGCGCATCCTCCTCTGTGTGACGATTCACGCGGACCAATGCCCCCGCAAACGCCTCCGACTCGAAGTGCGGATACTGGATGCGATAGCGCACAAGGGGCGTATCCCTGTAATACAGCACATCCGACAGCTCCATATTTTCTACAATTACTGGATTATTCATAAAAACCCTCCTGTATTCAGAATACGCTGGGTCTTCGGAAATGTTACTTTTAAAATATTAAAATGCAGGACATGACTTTTTTAAAACAGATGTGCGAAAATTCTCCCACACCCTTCTATTTTCCTGCGGTTTGTGGTAGGATAGAACAACAGAGAAAAACGCGGCGCAAGGCTGAAAAAACACGCGCCCAAAAGGAAGATAGAGCGATGCAGCAGGATCATGAATTCAAGGTCGTCAGTGAATACCAGCCCTCCGGGGATCAGCCCCAGGCCATCGCGGCCCTGAGCAGGGGCATCCGGGAGGGAATGAAGGGACAGACCCTCCTGGGCGTCACCGGCTCCGGCAAGACCTTCACCATGGCCAAAATCATTGAGGAAGTGCAAAGACCTACCCTGGTGCTGGCCCACAACAAGACCCTGGCGGCGCAGCTTTACAGCGAGTTTAAGAGTTTCTTTCCCGAAAACGCGG
>CAKTTT010000274.1 GCA_934615635.1 uncultured Eubacteriales bacterium
GATCGATATGGCGTTTGAAGGACTGCCCGACAAGCTGTCCGCGGCCTTTAAGCGGCTGCGGTCCAAGGGGAAGCTCAGCGAGGCCGACGTCAAGGAAGCCATGCGGGAGGTGCGCCTGGCGCTGCTGGAGGCGGACGTCAACTACAAGGTGGCCAAGGATTTCACCAACGCCGTCACCCAGCGGGCGGTAGGCGCCCAGGTGATGGAAAGTCTGACGCCGGCGCAGATGGTCATCAAAATCGTCAACGAGGAGCTGACGCAGCTTATGGGCGGGCAGGCCGTCCGTCTGGCTTCCGCCAGCCGTCCCCCCTGCATCGTGATGATGTGCGGGCTGCAGGGCTCGGGTAAAACCACCCACTCCGGCAAGCTGGCGAAAATGCTCAAGGGCCAGGGGCACCGGCCGCTGCTGGTGGCCTGCGACGTTTACCGGCCCGCCGCCATCACCCAATTGCAGGTGGTGGGGGAAAAAGCAGGCGTGCCGGTTTTCGAGATGGGAACCGCCGATCCGGTGGAGATCGCCAGGAAAGCAGTGGCCCACGCCAAGGATCACGGCAACGACTATGTGATTCTGGATACCGCCGGGCGGCTGCATATCGACGAGCAGCTCATGGCGGAGCTGAAGAACATCAAGGAAAGGGTGGCCCCGCAGGAAATTTTGCTGGTGGTGGACGCCATGACCGGACAGGACGCGGTCAACGTGGCCGTCTCCTTCAATGAGGCGCTGGGTATCGACGGGGTCATGCTCACCAAGCTGGACGGCGATACCCGGGGCGGCGCGGCCCTTTCGGTTCGGGCGGTGACCGGCAAGCCCATCAAATTCGCGGGAACCGGAGAAAAGCTGGACGATATCGAGGTTTTCCACCCGGAACGGATGGCTTCCCGGATACTGGGGATGGGGGACGTGATGTCCCTGATTGAAAAGGCCGAGCAGCAGGTGAGCATGAAGGAAGCGGAAGAGCTGGCCCGCAAAATGCAGCAGGACCGGTTCGACCTGAACGACATGCTGGAGCAGTTGGGGCAGATCCGCAGGATGGGGGATTTGAAATCCATGCTGGGCATGATCCCCGGTATGTCCAAGCAACTGAAGGATGTGGATATCGACGAGCGGCAGTTCGGCCGGGTGGAGGCCATCATCCTTTCCATGACCCCTGCGGAGCGGGGAAAGCCGGAGATCATCAACCCCGCCCGCAAACGCCGCATAGCGGCGGGCAGCGGCACCCGGGTGGAGGATGTTAACCGGCTGCTCAAGCAGTACGACTCCATGCGCCAACTGATGAAGCAGATGAAGGGCATGGGCAAAAAGGGCGGCAGAGGGATGCTGCGCGGCATGGGCGGCGGCCGCCGCTTCGGATTCTAAGGTTTTGTTTGGCGCGTCATTCATCCAGGAGGGTACCTCCCGCAGGGGGGGACTTTCCCGCAATGGTTGAAGATATAAATTTGTGAAGGAAATGTTGGAGGTAACAGAAATGGCAGTAAAGATCAGACTGCGCCGCATGGGCGCGAAGAAGGCACCCTTCTACCGCATCGTGGTGGCGGATTCCCGCTATCCCCGCGACGGCCGGTTCATCGAGGAGCTGGGCTACTACAATCCCCTGGAGAACCCTGCCGTGGTGAAGGTGGACACCGAAAAGGCGCAGAAGTGGATTGCCAACGGCGCCCAGCCCACCGATACCGTGAAGGCCCTGCTGAAAAAGGCCGGC
>CAKTTT010000275.1 GCA_934615635.1 uncultured Eubacteriales bacterium
GTTGTTGGAGATCACCGGGCATTCCGCCTTGGCGTAAGCCTCCTCCAGCGCCTTGATTTCCGCTTTGGGCATATCCACCGCACAGAAAACGAAATCCACCTCTCCGGCGATGGCCTCCACCTGAGAAGCGTCCCGCACCACCATGGATTTCATCGCCGCAGGCATGGGGGATTCCATCGACCAGCGGCCGCCCACCGCCTCCTCATAGGTTTTGCCGGCGGAGCGAGGGCTGGCGGCCAGCAGCTTGACGTCGAACCAGGGATGGTTTTCCAGCAGGAGGGCGAAACGCTGCCCCACCATACCCGTGCAGCCTATGATGCCGACTTTGTACTTTTTCATGAATGATTTCTGTCCTTTCCGGGCTTTGCGGTCAGGGGGCAAAGCCTTGATAAGATTGAGCAACTGTCTTTTAGGGGAGGACGGCTCCCGCCCTGTTCGGGCGGTGGACCGCGCTCCAGCTTGCCGGAAGTACCCTTCAACCCGTTTTCTTCAGACAATAAAAAAACCGGTTGAAAACCGGCTGTCATCGACTTATAATAGGTCTATTGGTTCAGGGTGGACAATTCCTCCCTGAAACGGAATAGCGCTCCATCATAGGTATGATGACAGCCACACAGTTCTTCACTGTGAGGCCAGGAGCTTTCCCTTCCGGCGGGAAATCCCCTTCGGCGTCGGCCCCTTTCCGCTGCGCTCCTCGATCCGGTTATCTCCCGCGGCGTACTGATTGCCTGACGCGCCTCTATTCATTATATTCACTTGACATTTGCTTGCCATCATTGTAGCATTAGGCGTTCCTCTTGTCAAATAAATTCCGTATAAAGATTGCAGAAAGACGAGGGTTCTTCATGAATAAAAGCGATTTTTTTTACGAGCTGCCTCCCGAACGGATCGCCCAGGAGCCGGTGGAGCCCCGGGATCATTCCCGGATGCTGGTGATGGACAGGGGGACCGGGGCTCTGGAGGATCGGCATTTTTATGACCTTCCTTCCTTCCTGAAGCCGGGGGACTGCCTGATTCTCAACGACAGCCGGGTGCTGCCCGCCAGGCTGTACGGCAGAAGAAAGGGCACCGGGGCGGCTGTAGAGCTGCTGCTGCTCAAGCCCCTGGGCGGGGATTCCTGGGAGGTTCTGGCCGGTCCGGGGCGCAAGGCGCGGCCGGGGGATATCCTGGTATTCGGAGAGGGCCTGCTGGAAGCGGATGTGGAGGAGATTCTGGAGGAGGGTAACCGTCGGGTCCGTTTCCGGTATCAGGGGAATTTTTACCAGATCCTGGAGCAGATCGGCCAAATGCCGCTGCCGCATTACATCACCCATGAGCTGCAGGACAAGGAGCGTTACCAGACGGTTTATTCCAAGGAACTGGGATCCGCCGCCGCTCCTACGGCGGGACTGCACTTCACCCCTGCGCTGCTGGAGAAGATTCGGGAGATGGGCGTCAGGATCGGTTTTGTCACGCTGCACGTGGGATTGGGGACCTTCCGTCCTGTAAAGGTTGAAGACATTACGACGCACAAAATGCATACGGAGCATTATGAGTTGGGTCAGCAAACGGCGGATATCATCAATCAGACCAGGGAGGCCGGGGGCCGGGTGATCGCCGTGGGTACTACTAGCTGCCGTACGCTGGAGAGCGTGGGGCTGACCGACGGGATTGTCAAGCCGGCCGAGGGCTGGACCAGCATTTTCATCTATCCGGGCT
>CAKTTT010000276.1 GCA_934615635.1 uncultured Eubacteriales bacterium
TTGTACAGCACCCTGGCGACCCGGGCCATATCCGTGGGGTTGTTGGCCTCTCCCTCCAGAAGGGAGGCCATGGTGATCACCTCGTCGATGGTCATCCCCTTGGCCTTGATGGCGGCGCGGATGGAGGTGTCCACCCGGTTGTCGGCGCTGAAGGTGTTCAGCAGCTTGCGCACCACGGTATCGGCCGAGCTGTTGGTATAAAACTCATAGGTATCGGGGAACAGATAGCCCTCCAGCTTATAGAACCGGTTGGCGTACTGTTCGCCGTCCGCCTCGGTGGGAATGGCGGCGATAAAATCGTAATCGCTGTAATCGTTCTTGTTGACCGCCGCGTAAAAATCCTCCGTGGAACAGACACCCTTCGCCTCCATGATCTTGGCGATATCCATCATGCGGGAGCCCTCGGGAATCGTCACCTTGATAATATCCCTGGGTTTGGTGGACTGCATGACGTCGATCATGCTGCCGTAGCCCATGTTGGCGGACAGGGTGAACATCCCCGGCCGGTACCCGCCGTCCGCCTTGGTGAGCTTGGAATACAGCCTAAAGATCAGCGGCTGGTCGATGAGGCCCTTTTCCTTGAGAATATCCGCGATCTGCTCGGTGGAAGCGCCCCTGGGAATCTCCACATCCACCAGGGCGGAGGACTTGTTGAGCCCCACCATATCGATGCCGCCGGTGATGGCGAAATAGGCCAGCGTGCCGGAAATCCCCAGCACCAGCACCGCATAAATAATCCCCCGGATACAGCCCCAGGTGGTGCGGTCCATCCGGCTTTTTTTCTTCTTTTTCCGCTTTTTCGTCTTTCGAGGCTCGTTTGTGCCGTCGGGTTCCTCCTGCTCCTCCTCCCTATCGTCGGTCACAATAGGCGGGGGCTCCTCCCCCCCGTTCCCGTCGTCCTCCAGCGCCGAAAATCCCACCAGGGCGGCGGCAGCCGCCTCGGCGGGCGATACGGCCTCCTGCGGAACCTCCGCGGGAGGCGCCGTCGGCTCCCCCTCGGCAGCGGTTTCCTCCCGCTCATGGATTTCTTGCGGCAAGGACGTATGTTCCTCCTCGTCGCCCAGATCCAGCTCCAGCT
Organism: uncultured Eubacteriales bacterium; assembly: GCA_934615635.1. GTDB lineage: Bacteria > Bacillota > Clostridia > Oscillospirales > Acutalibacteraceae > CAKTXU01. The sequence goes on from CAKTTT010000276.1 coordinate 1,079, forward strand.
TGAAGCCGCTGATCTTGGATTGGCGCTCCTCCCGCAGCCGGGCCGCCAACGCCTGCTCGTCTTCCGAGGGCGCCGCCGATGCCGCCTGCGAGCGCTTGTTTTCCTCTTCGATTTCCTCGAATAGCCTGTCCACCTTATCGGACATATACATTCACTCTCCCGTCGATGCCGGGTCGGCGCCGGTTATCTTTCAAACCGCTCCCCCGTCCGGCGCAGATAGCTGTCGGTCACCAAAAGCTCCACCGGTCGGTCGTACCGGCCGTGAGGCAGGCGGCGGCGCACACATTCATGGTAGCAGATGCCGATCATCCTGCCGCCGAACCTGGCCAGAAAGCGGTCGTAATACCCCTTTCCGTAGCCCAGCCGGTAGCCCTTCCAATCATAACACAAAGCGGGCACCAGACACAAGCCAGAAGAAAAATCGGTCATCCGCACCGAACGCCCCGGCACCGGCTCCAACACGCCGAAGGTGCCTGGTTCCAGCTCCTCCAGCCCGCGGATATAATAAAATTCCATGTCCCGGGTTCCGGGGACGCACCGAGGCACCGCCACCCGCTTCCCCTCCTCCAGCGCCGTCAAAATCAGTGCCCGGGTATCCACCTCGATGGAGGTGGAC
>CAKTTT010000277.1 GCA_934615635.1 uncultured Eubacteriales bacterium
GGTGACGCCCGCCGACGTGACAGCCTCCTTCCAGCTGGCCAAGGGCTCCGCCAATTATAAGGATCTGGTCAGCAACATCGTCTCCGCCGAGGCCAGCGGGAAAAACGCGGTGATCTTCACCCTTTCCTCCCCCGACCCGAACACGGCGGCCTGCCTGACCTTCCCCATTCTCAAGGCGGGCACCGTCACGAACGAGGCCGGCAAGGCGCCGGTGGGCGGCGGGCCGTACGTCTACCGCCCGGGTGAGAACAGCTATACGCTGGAAGCCAACGGGCGCAGCGGCAAAACGCTGTCCATCCCTTCCATCCGGCTGCTGCACCTGCCCGACGACGTGGCCATGCTGCACGGCCTGGAAAACGGCTCTATCAGCTTCTATTACAGCGACCTTTCCAGTGGGGATATCCCCCGCACCTCCCATTCGAGCATCCAGGTGCCCCTGAATTACCTGGTGTTCCTCGGGGTCAACGCGGGCCGGGGAGACCTTTCCAGCGCGGCGGTGCGCCGGGCGCTTTCCAACGCCATCGGCCGCACCGAAATCGCCGAAACCGCCTTCGCCGGCCGGGCACAGGCCGCCGTGACCCCCTTTCATCCGCTGTGGAAGCCGGTTGTCGAAATGAAGGGGTTTTCCACGGGCGAAAATCTTACCCAGGCGGTTGCAGAATTGGAAGCGGCGGGGTATAATACTAAAAGCGGCTCTGCGCCCTCCAAAAACACCAAAGCCCTGACGCTGGAGCTGATTTATCCCACGGGCAACGATTTCCGCAAGACCACGGCGGAGGTTCTCACCCAGCAGCTGGCCAAGGCAAACATCACCCTCAAGGCCACGGCCCTGGAGTTTTCCGCTTATAAAGACCGGCTGGGCAAAGGCGACTATGACCTGTATCTGGGGGAAATCCGCCTGACTGGGGATATGAACCTGCGGCCTCTGCTGGCCGGCGGTTCCGCCTCCTATGGGATACAGGCCGCGGGCGCGGGGGCGGCGGCTTACGGGCAGTACCTGGCCGGCGGCAAAACCCTCGCGGAGTTCGTGGAAGCGTTCGTGCAGGACGTGCCCTACATCCCGCTGTGCTGGCGCAAGGGGCTGGCGGCCTACAGCCGCACCATGAGCCACATCACCCCGAACGCATCCGATATCTATTACGGCATCGAGAGCTGGAGCCTGTCCGGCTGACGGAGAGGCGACCCGCTTTGGCAATATCCGGCAGGCGCCGGAGTCTAACGTGGAAAGGCGTGTGCAACGATATGATCCGCATTGAAAACCACTTGGGAACCATCGAGATCGCCCCGGAATATTTCCGTTACCTGATTGGCAACGCCGCGGCCTCCTGCTACGGTGTGGCGGGCATGGTCAAGAGCGGCCCCAAGCAGGGGCTGCGCTCCGTGTTTTCCAAACGCTCTTACGCCGACGACGGCATCCGGGTGCGCGGCGAAGGGGATCGGCTGATTGTCGACCTGCATATCTCTGTGATTTACGGGATGAACATATCCGCCATCGCTAAGAGCATCGTCAACAAGGTGCGTTATACCGTCGAGGAAGCCACCGGCCTGCGGGTGCGCAAGGTCAACGTGTTCGTCGACGGCATGAAGTCGGAATAATTCGGTGTGTGCCTGCGGCGCATGCCGGGGGAGCCACCTGCAAGGGAGTTGCTTAATAT